>JAOZTN010000012.1:7003-45616 GCA_029942245.1 Bacteroidales bacterium
TGAACTTTGAAATCTGAAATCTGAAATCTGAACTTTGAAAAATTATACCTGATACCTTGTACCTGATACCTTGTACCTAATACCTGGTACTTAATACCTGGTACTTACTTAATAATAACCTCATCAACGAAAAGCCAGGCCGGCTCACCCAGACCGGGATGCCAGTCGGGGCACTTGCCAATGTTGTATGCAATGATCTTGATATACCGGGCATTGGCATTGCCTGAAAATTCATACGTGTGTTTTCCTATTGTCAGGTCTTTGGATGATTGGCTAAAAGCTTTTTTGTCCAGAGGGTTCATTCTATCTACACGCTTTCCTGTCAGCACTTCGAGCTCGTATGGCAGAAAGATCCAGGAGGCCTGGTTGCTAAGAAAGCTGATCTCAATCCGGTTGAATTCAAGCTGTGCACCAAGATCAATAAAAACATCCAGATTGTCACCATGAAATCCCAGCCAGCTCTCATCTGAAAATTCGAGCGAGCCCATGAAGCCATCCGTCAGGGCAAATTCACTGCCACCGGGATACCTGTGACTGGGCTTATATTTAATATTATAACTTTTGCCTTTTGCCTTATGCCCTATTACTTCATCTTCTATCCTGATCCTCCCCGGCGACCGCTGGCCATTGCCCCTCACACCTGTGATCCTGTCGCCGAGAGCGATCCTTACACTATCTGCCATGGCAAGAAGTTCTTTTACCTTCTCAGGAAAATCAGCTGAGACATCAGTGCTTTCGCTCACATCTTTCCTAAGGTTATACAGTTCAATACCGGCCTTTCCACGTGCATAAGGTCCCGGCATTCCGTCTTTGCCCGGCTTCATGCCTGCATAGGAGCGGAATGTATGTGGAACGATAAGTTTCCAGTCTCCTCTTCTTACGGCATTCAGTCCTCCTTCATAATAATATATAAATTCATGCCTTGGATTGGCTCCATCCTCCCCATTGAAAAGGGGTAGAATATTTACTCCATCGATCTCCTTTTCAGGAAGCGGAGCCCCGCTGAGGGCAGCTATTGTTGGGAGGAGATCAATGCTTGAGGCCATCTTGTCCATGGTAATTCCAGCCTCGATCAATTCAGGGTAATACATTATGCAGGGTACCCGTACACCTCCTTCCCAGGAATTCCCTTTTCCTTCACGAAGTGGATAGGCCGAGCCTCCATGATTCCCAAAGTTGAGCCAGGGGCCATTGTCACTGGTATAAATAACGAGGGTGTTCTCATCAAGGCCTAATTCTTTAAGCGTTTCCATGATCTGCCCCACAGACCAATCGATCTCCTGCATCACATCGCCATACATTCCCTGATCACTGCTGCCTTTGAATTTCGGATCAACGGCAAGGGGAACATGCACCATACTGTGAGCCAGGTAGAGAAAAAATGGGTGGTCAGGATTACTTTTGATAAAGTCGACAGCTTTCCGGGTATATATACCCGTTATCTTTTCTTGATCTTCCAGTGTATGGAAGTAATCAATAATTGAATCGTTTTCGATCAGGGGGAGTTCCGGGTATATGCTTTTAAATCCTTCATTCGTCCGCTGACCATCATATCCTACCGGCCACATATCATTGGAGTAGGGAAGGCCCAGGTATTCATCAAATCCATAATTTGTCGGATAAAATTCAGGGAGATTACCCAGGTGCCACTTACCAACCATACAGGTATTGTACCCTTGTTTTTTTAAGATGGATGCAATAGTTTCCTCTTCCCTGTTGAGCCCGGTCATGGCAAAAGGGGAGAGTGCCCCCCGGATCCCAACGCGCTGAGCATAGCAGCCTGTCAGCAGGGCAGATCTTGAAGCACTGCAAACAGCTTCTGAAACATAAAAACTGGTGAACCGCATACCTTCATCCGCCAGGCGATCAATATTTAGGGTTTCAAAATCTTCAGCGCCATAGCATCCCAGGTCAGCGTAACCCTGATCATCGGTGAATATAATAATGATGTTGGGATGAACTGCAGGTGGCTCGTTACAGGCAATCAGGATTGGTAAAGCCAGGGTGAAAATCAGGCTTTTTAATAGCAATGACCTCATATTAATCAGATAGATGTGCATACATTTTTTTCATTGTGTTGTTTGCAAGGCGGGATGCCATTTTTCGGGGAAGCAGACGGGTAAGGATCCAGTAATTGAAACGATTGGAAAAGCCCGGGATGAAGAGATTTTTATGTCCTAGTTTTTTAAGAGCTGCCTCAACCACATCATCAGGTTTCATCACCAGGGGCTTTAGATTGCCATACTGTGGGTTTGTTTTTAAATAGGCCGGTGTTGATGTGGCCCCGGCAATACATGCCATTACATCAATATGGTGGGATTTAAGCTCGTGGGAGATGCCTTCGGCCAGGTTCCAGGCAAAGGATTTGGTAGCTGCATATGGAGCAACAAGCTGCATGCCTATCAGTCCCGCCAGGGAAGACATGAGAATGATACCACCGCCTTTATTATGGTGGATAAGGTGCTTCGAAAAAGAATGTACCAACCTAAGTTGTGTGTGGGTATTTATACCTATAAAGCTATCGAGTTCCTCATCGGTATGGGCAATGAATGGCTTGATTCTACTGAAGGCCGCATTGTATATCAGGAGCCGGATCTCAGGCCCTTTGCAATGCTCCATGATCTTTTTATAAGCATCCTGAGCCCTGAGGTCGATATGGATTGCTATGGCTTCAACCTTATATTCTTGGCGAAGCATTTCGGACAGGGATAAAAGCTTTTCTTCCTGGTGATCGACCATGATCAGGTTCATTCCCTTTTGAGCCAATGCCCTCGACCAAGCTTCTCCAAGGCCCTCTGCCGAGCCCGCAATCACAGCCCATGATCCGTATTTATCTTTTAAAGCCATAACTATATTTAACACAATATTAAGAAAAATCATGTGCACTCAAAACTGTTTATGATTATATTTGTGTACTTCATAAACCATTGTCAGTTAAATACTTTTTCATGATAGAGAACAAATTACTTATTCCGGTTGATTTTACTGCGGCAGCAGATAAAGCTGTTGAGTTTGCGGTATTCATGGCAAAAAAGATGCATTCAGATATCACCTTGCTGCATGTCTTCGAGGATGAAGGCATATCACTCGAAGAGTGTGAAGACAAATTAAATAAGATGGCACTGTCAATCAATGCTGACAAGGAGATCTATTGCGATTTTATTTGCGAAGCAGGAAGCATATTTGAAGTGATTCCTGAAATTGCTTCCAGGAGTGCATATCGAATGATGGCACTTGGGGCGCATGGCCGTAAAGGCTTGCGACAAAAATTCTTTGGCGCAGATATCCTGAAATTACTTAAAAGGATTCCAATCCCTGCATTGGTTGTGCAAGAAGGATCAGTAGTGCCGGCAGAGGGCTTCAAAACAACCATCTTTCCCGTCGGCAGCCACGATGCATACGAGAGAAAGATAGATGCTATGTATATCATTGCCGGCCTTTGCAACCCTGACATACATATTTATTCGATTAGCAAGCCGGGTTTTGAGCAAACCGATAAATTGCGTGAGAATATATTGCTGGCCGAAGAACGATTTGCTGAAAAAGGGCTAAACTATAAACGTATTGATGAAGATCAGAATGTTTTTTCCGTTGGCTTTGCTAAGCAAACCCTTAATTATGCCAATGCGCAACGAGCCAACTTGATCTCTATTATGGTCAACCCCACACAGGAAAATGCTTATTTCGCTGATTCCGATAAAGAAGCGATTCTTATGAATGAACATTGCATCCCGGTACTTTGCACCAGCGATGCAGAGGAGGAGGTGTGAGTTTTAAACAGCTGTTTAAAGTTGACTATTCCTTTCTAATTTAGTATCTTAGGGGGTATTAACCCAAACCCTGAGATCATGAAAAAAGTTTTTCTGCTGGCTCTTTTCCTGTTTTCTTCATCCCTGTATGCCCAGGAAACAGTTACACTATTCATCACCGATGGAAATGATGATGCATACCAGTTGTACCGCCATCCTACGTGGGAGAACCCCACGGGTGAAATGTTTGTTGATGCGGAAAAGCTTTTCGTCGGATACTCTTTTCCTGTCGGAGAAATGGGAATTAGTTATCACATAGGACTTCGGTATCAATCCGTGCCGATACCCCAGGGTTCAACAATTGAGTCAACATATATTCAATTTTATTCTTTTGAAGCCAATGACGATACCACCGGGATTATAATCTATTGTGAAAAAAATCCCGATCCTCTGCCATTTACAGGTGTTGAATATAATATCAGTGACCGGGAAACTACGAATCATGATGAATTTTGGGTTGCATCTGAGTGGCAGCCATTTATCCCGGGCCCAAACCAACTGACACATAATATCAGGGACATTGTTCAGGAAGTTGTTGATTTGGAGACCTGGGTAAAGAATAACCCGATAGTGTTCCTTGTTAAAGGGACAAATCCGGCATTTGGTGAGGATTATCCGAAAGCTGCCTGTTCATGGGAATATGGCGGAGAATTTTACGCCCCTGTATTAACAATTACATATACTGCACCTGCCTCAGTGGAAGAAGAAGATCTTGCAAAAGCATTGAGCATATTTCCAAACCCTGTAACAGATAAATTCACATTGTCATTCATTGATTTAAAGCAGGGCAAATATGAAATCTCCCTTTACGATCTGCATGGCAGAATAATTCATGAAATAAACACAGGCAATCTGACCTATGGCAATCATCAATTTGACTTTTCTGCTGCAGCGCTGAATATGCAAACAGGCATTTACCTTATAAGGGTTCATTGTTCCCAAGGCGATATCAGCCGGAAGATCGTGGTTCGCTGATCCGGCATCATTGAATTTAAGTTAGCTGATTAATTGTATTTTAGCTGCGCTAAAAAGCAGCTATGGAGCAATTGAAAAAAGCAATGAATGAAAAGCCCTGGGTACGCTGGGGTATACTGATCCTTGTGGGATTTATCCTTTCTGTAAACTATTACTTCTACGACGCTTTTTCCACCTTAAAGGACTTGATGACAAAAGAATTCGGGTTCACAAATACGGATTACGGTCTCTTTGTCTCCTTTTATTCCATCCCGAATACCTTTTTGCTGATGGCGGTGATAGGAGGGATCATCCTGGATAAGCTCGGTATTCGCCGAACAGGATTTATGTTTATATTCTTCATGGCTTTCGGAGCATTATTAACGGCCTATGGAGCCTCGAAATCATATTCATCGGGTGGTATCGGGTATGGCCTTATGCAATCTTTTCTCCCTTCATATTCCCCTGAACTGAAAATGATGCTGCTGGGGAGGTTTTTCTTTGGACTGGGGGCAGAAACCAGCATAGTTGTGGTAAGTAAGATCCTGGTGAAGTGGTTTAAAGGAAAGGACCTGGCACTTGCCTTTGGCCTGAAGGTGGGCTTTGGCAGGCTTGGCACATTTGCCGCCTTGCAATTATCTCCTGTATTGGCTGCTGACGGTGTGCATCTCGATACTGCTATCTGGCTGGCTGCCATACTGACGGTTACAGGTTTGTTTGCTTTTATGATCTATATGCTTTTTGATATGAAGCTTGACAAGCAGATAGAGCAAACAGAAATGAATAAGAGCACTGAAAAATTCAAATTTAAAGATGTCTTTGATCTGTTTGGAAACAGGGCCTATATGTATATTGCCATTATTTGTGTGACGTTCTATTCGGCTGTTTTCCCATTCAATGCTTTTGCGCCTGATTTCCTCCTGAATAAATTTGGAATGACCTATGAGGCCAGCGGACAGATTTCTTCCCTGCTGCCTCTTGGAACAATGATGTTCACACCCCTCTTTGGTTTTTTGATTGATCGATATGGCAAGGCGGCGTCAGCTATGATTATTGGCTCCCTGGTCTTATTGATGGTTCATCTCACTTTTACTTTTACTACCTTCACTCCTCATATCCCCATGATCTTACTGGGAGTAGCCTTTTCACTCGTCCCGGCAGCCATGTGGCCATCCATGGTCAGACTGGTGGATGATAAGCAGATCGGAACTGCATATGGCTTAATGTACTCAATACAAAACCTGGGCCTCTGGGGTGTGCCTCTGCTAGCTGGAATAATCCTTGACAGAACGAATCCTGCGGATGCAGAAACATTGAATTACACCCCAACTATGTTGCTGTTTATCGGATTAGGCTTCCTGGGATTAATATTTGCTTTATTGTTGAAATATCAGGATAAAAGGAAGGGCTATGGGGTTGACCTTCCCATGAACAAAAATGATTAGTCTTTTTTGCCGCCAAAATTAAAGGTGGCGCCAACATAAAGGCTCAGCGAGTTTATCATTGCCCGCATATTAGGTTGACGGGTTCCCTGCAGGGCTGCATTTTCATCATAATTATACTCGACTGGATCAGCAAGATTAACAATTTGTTTCAGCCCGTCTTCATAGCCAAAGGTGTACTGGATCCCTGTCATAAGATCCTGCCCAAGTACATTCCACGATAAGCCTCCCGAAAAGTGGTAATTGTCAACACCGATGTTCTTCATGACTTTCCCTACATCAAATCCTTGAGACTCGATGTTTTTGATATAATTAAAGTCAGTCCTGAACCCCGCCATCAACCAGAGATCGTCACTGATTACCCAGCTATATCCCAGCGCCAGGTTCACTACCGGGTTTGCACCGCTAATAAATGTTAACCATTCATTTACGGCTATGGAACTGGCAGCATGGTCGGTGGCCAGGTTAGGGTTTTCATCTGCTTCTACCATTTTGTAAGTATCCATTCCACCAAAGTACTCCGCTGTTGAATATAGAGATCTTTTTCTGTCCGCGGAGTGATATGTAAATCCAGCTGCGATAGACCAGGGCGTTTTATGATCTACTTTAACGGCCTTTTTATCCTGGTAGTCGCCAATGAAATAGTCTGGTAAAGGTAGCCCGGTATCAGGATCATAGATTCCAGATTGCCGTTGTCTTCTCGATACTCTTTTCCCATCTGAATAAATGCCTCCTACGGAGGGTGTGGTAATGTTTGCACCAATGCTTATGCGATCCCATTTGTACATGATCCCGGCTTTCCACAAAAGCCTGTAGTCATTGTACTTCACGTATTCACTTTCCTGATAATTTGCTGAAGTAAAATCGTTGCTTTGAGTTCCTGCAATACTATCCAGTGGGTATGCCTCAATGCTGAGGTCATAGCGATATTCGACCGACTTGATGGTGACAAACATGCTGATACCGAGGAATAATCTCGAGTTTACCTTCCATGACCACCCTCCTCCAATCCAGTCATCCCTGAATCGATTCTGTGTTTGCACAACGGCAAAATACCGCTCAAGTCCATCATATCTTGAAAGGATATTGATTTCCTGGTTTACTGACTGGGCTACATCAAGCTTGTAATTCTCATTGTTCAGCATGGCAAGCTCAAAGCTCATGTCTGAGCGTTTCTTCGGCTTAATCATGTAGGACAAGAAGCGGGGCTCCACCAAAATGGTCGACCATTTCAGGTCGATGCCATCTCCCAGGGCATTCTTGACGTTAAGAAATTTGAAAGAAAACAAACTGGCATGGACCGATAATTTTGATTCCTTGATCTCTGATATGCTCGCCGGGTTGTAATAGATTGCACTAGGTCCCGCACCACCACCTACTACTGCACCTGCAAGAAGCGAAGATTCCTCATTAAAACTCCTAACCCAGTGGTTGTATGATTGTGCATTTAGTTGGGCAAAACCAAATAATGATAATGTAAATAATATCGCTCCAAGGATTTTTTGATTCACTTATCCGGGATTTAATGTACGAGTATATCTGTTTGCCATTCAAATATAATTAATATTCAGCATTGGACACACCAGAATATTGATGAAATTCAATTTTCAAGAAATATACCGATTGATGATTAGCCAAAGTCGGAAACCTGCTTGAGCTTTTCCTTATCAATGATCTCAATAGATTTGCCAAAGATCTTAATGATCCCATCCTTGCGGAACTCCGAGAGCGTTCGGATCACATTCTCTGTTGTTTTGCCTATGAATTCAGCAATCTCCCTCCGGTTTAGGGGAAGCTCAAAGTAATCAGTCTCATAAATTTGATCAGCAAAAAAGAGCAAGATGTAGGCCACCCTCCCATGAATATTTTTTCTACGCAATGAAAGCGATTCAAGGATGATCATATCCGAAACACTACTCATCTTCTTCATAATGCTCAAGGCAAAATCACCATTGGTATGGATCATCTTCTTGATATCATCCAATTTGATGTTACAGGTGACAGAGTCCTCCAGGGCCGTTACCGAATAATTGTATTTATCATCAGAAAAGACACTGAGCAGGCTGACAAAATCAAAAGGTTTGGCAATCATGATGATCTGCCCCTTTTCATCAACTCCGGATTTGAAAAGCTTAACCAGCCCACTTTTGAGATAAATAAAGCTTTCAATAGGTTTACCCTCCTCCAGGATCACCTCTCCCTGCCTGAAAGGGCTCTCTACCTTGGTGTTGCACACAAGCTCGATGAGTTCGTCATCAATATTCTGAAAGAACAACTCCTTCAGGTCACATTTTTCGCAATCGCATTTATTCAGGGCCTCTTCCATGATTATTCAAGGCAATATTAATGATTAAAAGTATGATTTTTATCATGGTATGACAAATATCATATACGTTCCGTTGACTTTAGTCCTCGTTGTGTGATACTTTTAACAGATCAATAAAACGACATATATCAATTATTAATATTAAACGCTTCAAAAATGGAAAAGTTATTGATACTCGGAGGGGGCACTGCCGGTACCATGATGGCCAACAAGTTCAGGAAAGTCCTTGACAGGTCGGAATGGGAGATCACCATCGTTGATAAACACCGGACCCATTATTATCAACCCGGGTTCTTATTCATCCCTTTTGGAATCTATTCAAAGAATGATGTGATCAAACCAAAAGGTGATTTCTTCCCCTCCGGTGTAAATGTAATTTACTCTGATATAGATAAGATAGAAGGTGAAGGAAATGTAGTACATCTGGAAGGCGGAAAGATCTTGCATTATGATTACCTGATCATTGCAACAGGCGCAGAAACACGTCCTGATCAAACTCCCGGGCTTAGTGAAGGACTGTGGAGAAAAAAGATCTTTGACTTCTATACCATCGAGGGTGCTGTTGCCTTGCATAATTTCTTTAAGGATTGGGAAGGCGGGAAACTGGTAATGGCTATCTCTGAGATCCCTTATAAGTGCCCGGTCGCTCCTATTGAATTCGTTTGCCTTGCTGATGATTATTTTACTAAAAAAGGGATCAGGGATAAGGTGGAGATCTCCCTGGTAACTCCAATGTCCGGGGCTTTCACCAAACCTATTGCAACAAAAATGCTCAGCGAACTGCTGAAGGAAAAGAATATTAAAGTAGTACCGGATTTTTACATCGAAAAGATTGATAATGAAAAGCAGGCGGTGGTATCATATGATGAGCTGGAAGTACCCTTTGATGTACTGACGATCGTGCCTGTCAATATGGGATCCGAAATGATAGAGAGAAGCGGTTTGGCCGGCGACCTTAATTTTATCCCTACCGATAAAGAAACCCTGCAGTCGAAGAAATTCGATAACATCTTTGTGATTGGTGATGCAGCTGACATTCCCACTTCAAAAGCTGGTTCAGTGGCACACTTTGCAGGTGATATCCTGTTCGAAAACTTTTTGAATGCAATTGAGGGAAGACCACTCACGGCCAAGTTCGATGGTCATGCAAACTGTTACATTGAAACCGGATTTGGGAAGGGAGCCCTGATCGATTTTAACTATGATACCGAACCCCTCCCGGGTACATTCCCTTTACCCGGAATTGGCCCTTTCGGTTTGCTGAAAAACACTAAGATCAATCATTACGGAAAGATCATGTTCCGCTGGATCTACTGGCATATCCTGCTAAAAGGTAAAAACATGCCCATTGAGGCCGAAATGACATTTGCCGGCAAACGTGTACCCACAAAGCAATAATCATTATGGAGAAGAGTATTCAAACCCAGATAGACACATTGAACGATAAGGTTGATCTTATCCTTGAATATGTGAACCAGCAGCGGCTTAAATCACAATCAGTCGATGATTTGATTTCCGATGTCTCCATCATTGGCAAGGATATGTATGATTCGGCTGTGACGGAACTTGATAATAGGTCGATTGAACTGGATCCAGAAGATATCAAAATGATCGCCCTGAAGGTGATCAGGAATGTCAGGAATATTAATGGTGTGCTGGACACTTTCGAAAGCACGGCCGACTTTCTGAAAGATGCATCTCCCATTATGAATGAGATGATCATTGACCTCATCAAAAAGCTAAATGAGTTCGATCAGAAAGGGTATTTCGAGTTCCTTTCCGAAGCAGGAAATATCATTGATAATGTAGTGACACATTTTAGTCGTGAAGACATCAGACTGCTTGCGGATAATGTCGTTCCCATGCTGGAAACCGTGAAAAGCCTGACCCAGCCGGAGATGCTTAAATCGGTCAATAATGCTGTGAAGATATTCAGCAGAATTGAAATGGAGGCTGTTCCTGAATACTCAATATGGAAGCTTATGAGAGAAATGAACAAGCCAGAAATGAAACGGGCCATAGGATTCATGGTTTCCTTCATGAAGAACATGTCAAAACCCGAAAATGACAATCAATAACTTCTAAACTATACATAAAATGGAAAAAACAATTGCAGGTGTAAACATCACCTTGAATGACGAAGGCTACCTCACTGATCCGCAACAATGGAACGAGGATGTAGCAAAAGAGATTGCCGTAGAAGAGGGCATCGAGCTTACTCCCAAACATTTTGAGATATTGAGTTACCTCAGGGAACAATTCCTGGCCGGTGAAGGACTCAGTATCAGGAAGGTTGGGAATTCCGGCATTGCCAATATCAAAGAGCTGTACCAGCTATTTCCGGGCGGCCCACTGAAAAAATCATCAAGAATAGCTGGCATACCCAAGCCGGCAAGCTGTGTTTAATCATTAAAAATCTATTGATATGACTAATAAAGAAGAAAATCCCTTGAAAAAGGTATGTATCATTTGTGCAAAGGGCACAATCGAAGACGTATATGCAACCCTGGTCATGGCTAACGGAGCCGTGATGGAAGGCATAGAAGCAAAAGTGTTCTTCACTTTCTTCGGGCTTGATGCCATTACCAAGAAGCAAATGAAAAAGCTCAAAACTGCCACTGTAGGGAACCCTGCAATGAGGATGCCCGGTGGTCTGCCTTTTCCTACCCTTTTAGGTGTTGTTCCCTTCGTGGAAGCGGGTGTCTCCTGGATGATGAAAAAGGAAATGGATAAATTGGATATCCCCCCGGTGGGAGAATTCCTTGAGATGATCACCGCCGGTGGCGGAGAGATCTATGCCTGCAAAATGGCTGCTGAAATGTTCAAACTGAAAAAAGAAGACCTCTGGGATGAAGTCATAGACATCATCACCATCGGTGACTTCTACGCCATGTGTGGCGGACAAAACACGCAGATTATTTTTACATAAACGACTATTAAAAGCTATTCTTATGAACTTAATAAGATCAATTATCCTTTCCTGTTTCGCCATGCTGCTTGTTTTTGAAGCACAGGCTGAGGAAAAGGAGTACCCGCCATATTATAAGGTTGCCACTGTAAATGGCAGCATGAACGATGTTGCCAGGAGCGTTAAAACTGCCCTGGAATCACATGATTTTGAAGTGATCGGACAGTATAATCCCGGAAATAATGACAGCTTGGTGGTATTGTGCTATACCCGTAAGGACTTTGCCGATATCAGCCTGAAGTTTGAAGACAGGGGAGCCCTGGCAAGTGTCATGAAGGTTGGCTTGAAGAATAATGATGGCCAAATCGATGTGTCCATGATCAATCCCGAGTACATTTTTTATGCATATTTCTATGAAGGGATCGACCCATACATCAGCAAACTCGAAGCCATGGAAAAGGATGTAAAAACCGCTTTATCTGTCATTGGTGATGACTTCGAACCCTTTGGTGGGTTTGAGGAAAGGGACGATCTTGAAGATTATCGATACAAGATCATGATGCCCTATTTTACCGATCCTGTAGATTTGACCGAGTACGATTCATTCGAGCAGGGCCTATCTATAATAAGGGGAAACCTTGATGCCGGCATTGGTAATACTGTGAAGGTATATGAAGTTGTATATCCAGACCATAAGGTTGCCATATTTGGTGTAGGACTGCTTGATCCGGAAGATGGAGAGGCAGCCTTCCTGCCGATAATTGGAGCTGATCATGTTGCTGCCATGCCTTACGAGATCATCCTACAGGACAAAGAGGTTACCATGCTACATGGGAGGTACAGGATTGCCCTGCACTGGCCTGAACTGGGAATGGGAACATTTATGAAGATCATGAGTACCCCCGGCAATATTGAAGATTTTATGCTGGGCATTACAGAATTTGAAGAAGATTAACTACTAACCAAAAACAAAATATCATGAAAAAAGCAATGAAAAAACTATGGATTGGTGTAATGGCAATGCTTATTTTTTGCCTGGTATACCCTCCCGATGCCAGTGCTACCGACGGCTATTTCAGCAATGGGATTGGAACAAAAAGCAAGGGAATGGCAGGAGCAGGGATCGCATACATGAAAGGGCCTTTTGGAGCAGCTTTTAACCCTGCCGGACTTTCATTCCTCGACAAGAAGTGGAGTGTTGAGGTATCTGTTGGCCTGTTCAATCCGAACAGGAAATATACAGTAACAGGAGCAGCTACAACTCCAAATAACTGGGGATATATGGGGCCTGATGGCTTTGTTAACGATCCTCGTTTTATGGCTTTTGGCCTTGCAGAAGGTACAGTCGAAAGCGATAAGAAGTATTTTGTGATCCCGGCGATCGCCTTCAGTTATAAGATCGGGGAAAAGCACAACCTGGGGTTCAATTTCTATGGTAATGGAGGGATGAATACAACCTATGAGACCAAGACCTATTACAGTGAGATCATTGATGGTTTTGGGAATCCTATGCCTGACGGCAATCCTAACCCAATGGCTAATGTTACACAGCCTACGGGTGTTAATCTCCAGCAAATGTTTATCTCATTGACCTATGCCATCCAGTTAGGGAAACACAGCATTGGAGTGTCACCGGTTTTTGTATATCAGACTTTTGAAGCTACAGGCCTCCAGGCCTTCAGGGATATGGGCATGGCCGGTAATCCTATGATGCCGGTAGACCGTTCCCAATACGTAACTAATAATGGAGTTGATAATTCAACTGGTTTTGGTGTAAAGATTGGTTACCAGGGTGAATTATTCGATGGTTTCAGGCTGGGTGCTTCATTTCAGCCCAGGATCAAAATGTCGAAGTTGGATAAATATGCCGGTTTATTTGCTGAAGAAGGCGGATTTGATATCCCCAGCAACTGGCAGGCCGGTGTATCTTATACTATCGCAGACAAAGTTACCATCATGTTTGATGTGAAACAAATCTTTTACAGTCAGGTGAAATCGATTGCAAATCCCATGAACCCAATGGAAATGATGGCCCAGGTACCCAATATGGGATCAAGTTTTGATCCTGCTGACCCGGCTACCTACATGGTGCCTAATGAGCAGTTTGTTCCTTTAGGCGACGAAAATGGTGCTGGATTTGGCTGGGAAGACATGACCGTATTTAAACTTGGTGTTGAAGTTGCCTGTGTAGATACATGGCAGTTCAGAACCGGATTCTCATATGGCAAACCGCCTATTCAGGAATCAGAGGTTATGTTCAATATTCTGGCACCTGCAGTGAATAACACCCATCTTTCTCTTGGTTTTACAAAAGAGATCAAAGATCATGCTCTGAACTTTGCTGTTACGCATGCACTGAATAACACAGTGTCAGGACCCAATCCTTTTGATCCTGCACAGACTATCGAATTGGAAATGAATCAATGGGAGTTTGAATTGGGATTCAGGTTCTAAATCAACCCTCATCTTTTCATAATTTAATCGTTTAAATTCCCTTGGAGGCCAATTTATTGGCCTCCTTTTTTAGCTGGTAGTGTGAACATCAAATAATTTTGTTTGTTTATATTTGTCGTTGAATATAATGATACAATTATGAGATTGAGATTTACTGTTTTAGCCATGTTATTGGGACTTTTTCTGCTGTCAGGGAAACCTCTTATAGCACAAATCGACTCATTGATCATGAATACCGGAGAGGCTCTTGTGGGTGAGGTAAAAGAACTAAGGCAAGGTGTTGTGACAATAGAAACGGATTATAGCGATAGCGACTTTAAAGTAGAATGGGATAAGGTGAATTATATCCACACTGAAAGGAATTATATTATCTCCACGTCGAATGGCGACCGTTATCATGGTACACTGATCTCTTTAGAGGGAGACGCGACCAAAGTAATTGTTAATGATCTGGAGCATGGCCCTTCGACTGTAAATATCATCGATATTGTTCACCTGAAGTCGGTCGACAACAACTTCCTCAGCCGTATCGACCTGCTGATGTCAGTAGGATATACGTTGACCAAGGCGAATGAAAGCCATCAGCTTAGTGCCAGGATCAATGCCGGATACTTGTCGAATAAAATTGCTGTAGACTTGTATTTCAGCGCAGTTAGGAGTATACAAAAGCCTGACAGCATCACTATAAGTACTAAACGTACTGAAGGTGGATTAGGATTCAGGTTCTTTATTTACCAAGACTGGTTTGCACTGGCAGGCGTAGAGTTCCTGCAGAGTTCGGAGCAGAAGTTGAACCTCAGGTCACTAACCAAAGCGGGTATTGGGAACTATATTTTGAATACTAACAGGATGTATTTTGTCTTGGCCGGGGGGGCTGCATGGAACTATGAGGATTATAACGATATTACGATTGAAGACAGAAGTAGTGCGGAATTATTTGCAGCGATTGAATACAATATTTTTGATATTGGTGACCTGGATCTTAAAACGAGCATTGTCGGATACCCCAGCTTAACTGAGAGCGGCCGTTTCAGGACCGACTATTCCTTCGATCTGAAATATGAGTTTCCGCTGGATTTCTTTATTAACCTGGGATTCACCCTGAATTATGATAATATGCCGGTTGAAGGAGCTACCACTACGGATTATGTATTGCAGACGACCTTTGGCTGGGAACTGTAAAAGGTATCGATTGCTGATTCAACGATTTTCCTTTTTATCCTTTGTACTTTTTTGCTTGTCCAAAAATTGCCTGTCCCGAATGAAATGAGGGATACCAAAAAAAGACATCCCCGGTCAAGGTTTTCACCCCGAATGCTCGGGATTCAAACTGCGCCCGGGTCATTAAATGCTTTGCATTTATTTGAATACTGCCTATAGAGGAGAAGAAGGGACTGGCCTCATGAAGTTTTGGTAGTATTTCAAGATTTCATGAGTGTTAAAAATTACCCTTGTTTGACCCCGAGTACTTGGGGGAGTTTGGGTGATTTAGTGAGGGAAATCGTAGAAAACAACAAAACTTTATGCAGCCTTGATCTTTGCGCCTACGCTGAAGCTTCAGCGCAAGCGTTTGGTGCTTTTCTATCAAGGGAAAAGCACATTAAAGCAATAAATACATATATACTTTGAATTCCTTAAATTTGTATTAAAATAAACCAACAGATATGAAAAAATCTATAGTCCTCATTTTAAGCTTACTCTTCACCTTACTGGCATACAGCCAGGAAATACAATATGAAGATGTAGTATATCTAAAGAACGGATCGATCATCCACGGGATGATTATTGAACAAATTCCGAATCAAACAATAAAGATAAAGACTGCTGACGGGAACTTGTTTGTATTTGAGTATACCCAGATCGAAAAGATTACCAAAGAGGAGGTTCCTCAAGAATATCAGCCCAAAGAGCAGAAAGCCGCGCCGGCAAGCCCATATGTAGGGAAGGAAAATGGATTTGAAGGTACCGTTGATCTTCTTTTCGCCGTACAACTTGAATGGGGAGAACCTGTTTTAGGTATGCACTTCATTGGCGGTTACAGGTTTATACCGCAACTTTACCTGGGAGCAGGGACCGGAGTTGAGATTTATTCCGAAGAAACCATGCTGCCTCTGTTTGTACAGGTCAGGACAGACTTTGTAAAGGCAAAGGTAACGCCCTTCTTTTACGCAAATGTTGGATATGCTTTTGGCTGGATTAATGGAGAAGAAGGCTCTGACTGGGGAGGCGTTTTTATGGAACCGGGCATCGGCTTCAGGTTTAATATTGCTGAACATTTCGGACTGAATATTTCTTCCAGCTTTAAGTTTCAGCGGGCTTATTATGCCGACTATTACTATGCTCCCTACTACTCCCAGAACTATCATGATGCCCGTATCCAGGAAACCTACCGGCTCTTTACTTTCAAGGTTGGATTTTCATTTTAATATCAATCCGGCCTGAATTTTGAACAATTAAACTATAGTATTGTATTATTCATATTGTTCGAAGAGTTTTCTTTGCTTGAACAAAAATTCATTTTTTAGTTTTTTAAAATATATACCACATCAATTAAATAGGATCTCATATGAAAAAAATCAAATTACTCTTAATCGCAATAATTTTCCCAACTTTAATATTCGCCCAGGGAGGCGTTGAAATAGTGCCCTTTGCCGGATATATGTTCGGTGGAAGTGTGAAGTATTATGAAGGCAAGCTAAAGATCGAAAATGGTATGAACTATGGAGTTTCCCTCCTGGTCCCAATTCATAATTTTCTTGATGTTGAAATAAATTACACCAGGATGCAGAGTAAGGCCTCTTTCTCACCATACTATGGTTATCCGAACCTGGAATATAATGAAACAAACCTGGCAACTAACTACATACAGGTGGGTGGTATAACGAAATTCTACTCGCAATCAACCCAGGTAACACCCTTTGGTTCATTATCGCTTGGAGCTACATGGTTTGTTCCCGAAGTTGCATCATTCAATACTGTATGGCGTTTTTCTGCTGCCGTTGGCCTTGGAGTCAAGATTATGCTTAGTGACCGGATCGGGATCATGTTGCGCGGACGACTGCTGATGCCCATGTATTTCGGAGGAGTTTATATGTATGGGGGATCAGGAGGGTCCGGTGCCGGCGTTAGTACGGTGGTTGCTCCTTTGCAGGGAGATTTTAATGGTGGCCTGATCATAAAATTAGGAGGCAATTAGACCTCTTAGTACTATCTTTGCTGTTCTATGAAAACAAAGATAGAGCTTGATACCTGGAACAGAAAAGAGCACTTTGAATTCTTCAAGAAATTCAGTGAGCCATTCTATCATCTCAATATGAATATAGAATGTACTATCGGACTGAAAAGTGCTAAGGCCAGGAAGGATTCGATCTTCGCATGGTACCTTTTCAATGCCATGAAGGCAGCCAATATGGTAAAGGAATTCCGGTACAGGATAGAAGAGGAGGAGGTGTTTGAATACGATCTTGTTCATGCTTCTCCAACCATCAGCCGTGAGGATGGCACTTTTGGGTTTGCACAGATCAATCTTATCGAAGATTTTGGCTTGTTCCAAAGTGAATTGGAAAAGGAGATCGAACGAATAAGGGGATTGAATGGCTTGTTTTCGGCATCGGAGAGACCTGATGTGATCCATTATTCCGCTCTGCCCTGGTTCAGCTTTACTGGCCTGAGCCATCCACGTAACTTTGGTGATGGGGATTCTATTCCAAAGATCTCATTTGGGAAAATATTTGAACAAGGCAACAAATCATACCTGCCACTCTCTGTGCAAGTGCATCACGGACTTGTTGATGGGTATCATGTGAGTTTGTTCGTGGAAGCCTTTTCGCATTCCCTGAATGAATAAGCTTTAGCGAGGGAGGGATTTTGTATTTTCTATGTGCTATTTTTAATAAAACAGTAGTTACAGCAAAAGGAAAGGTTTGAATAGAACGATGTGGACGGTGATAAATGGCACATGTCTCATGAAAAATGATCAATAGAACATGATTGACTATCCATCAATATTTTCCCCAACATAATGAATCACCACCCTGTTGGTGATGCCCTTCTTGGTAATTGGGTCGCTTGCTACAATGATGATAGGGTCTTCTTTTTCAGCCCATTTATTGTTAAGCAGTATCCGGTCTACTTCTGCGATGAACTTACTCCCTGACTCTGGCTGCTTCATATAGAAAGGTGTAATGCTGTATAGTACCGACATCTGCCTGAGCCTCCTTTCATTTTCGCCGAAGGCGATCAGGGGAACCTCCATTCTTTGCTGCGAAAGGAATACGCTGCTTCCACCCGAATGTGTCCAGGTCACGATGAATTTTGCATTCATGTCGCGGGCCATCTGGTGCACCCCCCTGGCAATGGCAGCTTTGCGATTGAGGGGGCCTTTATATTTGATTAGTTTCTCAGCTGAATTATCGAGGCTTTTCACGTATGCATTGGTTTTTGCAGCAATACGGTTCATCATCTTCACTGATTCAACGGGATATTTCCCTACTGCTGTTTCACCTGATAACATCACGGCATCGGTCTTGTCGATTATAGCATTTGCTACATCAGAAACTTCCGCCCTGGTGGGAACCGCTTCATTGATCATACTTTGCAGCATCTGTGTGGCCACGATCACGGGTTTTCCATGCTCACTGCATTTTTTGATGATCTGCTTCTGGAGGATGGCCACTTCTGCCAGGTCCATCTCAACACCAAGATCACCCCGTGCTACCATCACCCCGTCAGTTTCTTCCAATATTTCATCGAGATTATCGATGGCCTGTGGTTTCTCGATCTTACTGATAATAGGGATATATCTGTCGTCAAAGAGCGCTGAAAATCCCAGGTCACCACCGGTTTTGCCCAGGCCTTTTGGCCTGGCAGCAAGATCAGTAAGGAGCTTTTTCAACACTTTGATATCCTTTCCACTGCGGACAAAACTCAAAGCCAGGTACTCAAAACCATTCTCAACAGCATAAGAGACACATTTAAGGTCCTTATCCGTCAGGGATGGTACCGTAAGATTGCTGTCGGGCAAATTAATCCCCTTACCGGTGCTGAGAAGGTTCCCTGATTTAACCAGGCAATGCAATGCAGCATCTTTTCCATTTCCGCTTTTCTTTATGCATTCGAGTTCAATATTTCCATCGTCCAGCAAGATCTTTTCACCTTTCCTGGCTTCGTCAATAAAGGATGGTAAAGTGGTTGAGAAAGCGTGATCATAGCCGGTTGATCCCCCAACAATTTCATTTTTAATGAACTTGATCTTATCACCTTTTTTTAGCTGCATACCGCCATCAATCACCTTGCCCACCCTGATCTTTGGGCCGGAAAGATCGCCAAGCATGGCAACATAAATGCCTGTTTGCTTTTGTACGCTGCGGATGTTACTAATGAGCTTATCATAGTCGCTGAAACTGCCATGTGAAAAGTTTATCCTGAAAACTCTTGTTCCGGCTTCGATCAGTTTTTTAATCGTTTCTTTATCAGAACTGGAAGGTCCCAGTGTGGCAATGATCTTGGTAATGAGAAATTCGGTTGCGGGCATCTTATGTGTGTTGTATATTGCTATAATGAAGGACTTACCAAGCCAAAGCTGGCTTATCCGATATTATATAAAACCTTCAGGTTTTCATGACCTTGTCGAAATCTATCTGCAGACCGATCAATTTACCGGTTTTAATTTCAAGGATCTGTTGAAGGTTCATGTGATAATAATACTTAAAAATTTAGTTTGATCCCGGCATCTTTGGGATTTTGTGTGCTCATAACTATCTCCGTCTTATACTCCTGTGGCACCTGATCCCAACTGTTGTAAAATTTACCGTTGATATAATAGCGGTCAGTATTAACTTGTTTTTTTACCATCGACTGGTCGCTGCTAACACCATAGGTATATTCCGGTGGGGCGGTACCGGCTGCATTGCCATCGAGGATCAGTTCCATGGTTCCATCACCGTCCATATCGGCGCGTACCCAGTTCAGCTCCAGTATCCTGTTATAGGTTCCTTCAGCGATCATTTTATGGATCTCTTTGTTGAAAGCTTCGATAATAGTCTCAGCCTGTTCGAGCTCTCTCCGCAATGCAAAATGAAGCGATTTTACCAGCATCGGCGTCTGGCCGATCTCCAGGTGTTCCGTAACATCATTAACCTGATACTTTAGCAGGTACTGGATAAGTAAAGCATCCACCAGCATATAATCGATTTCTGATGACAGTAAACGCTCCAGGTTTTGCTGGTCATTATCTCCCGTTACCAATTCAACCTGGTCAGAGTTGATATTTATGCCATAAGAATAGTCTTCTACAACACCGATCTTGTTACCATCGAACTCATTAAAGGTGGTGGCGCTTACATCACTGCCTTTCCTACCTACGAGTACTAACTGATTTTGGAGATAGGCTTCCGAATACAGGTACTTTTCTTCCCGCTCCTCACTCAGCCAGAGTGCAGCACTGCCATCAAAGTCGCCGGCATCAATACCTTTAATTGCTTCGGCGAAGTCCAGGATCTTATATTCCGTCTTGATGCCGATCCTGATCAGCGCTTCTTTAACGAGGTCCAGGGCACAAGCTTTCTCTGCCTCTACATTAGTGAAAGGGGGCCAGACATCCGATGCCAGCTTCAGTTCCGTAGTTTGAGAAAATACACTGAAAGAAATAAGCAATATGATTGAAAATATTAGTTGTTTCATGTTCTTATAGGATAAATTGATTTGTATTATTTCAAAGATACGAAATAAGATTGCGTTTCAAATACTTAGTTATATAAAACAACTTGGCTCAAAAGTTGTTATACCTTTGATTTCAATTCATAATTATATAGAGATGGTAAAATATATTTTTAGTACGCTTGCTGTATTCTTATTCGGTATTTTCCTGCTGCCTGCTCAGGATGATGAAACACAATTAGCCTGGCCCAGGGAAATAGAAACTGAGAAAGGGTCTGTGATCACATTGTATCAACCCCAGCTCGAATCATTTGAAAATAATATCCTTATCGGAAGGATGGCGATTTCGGTAAAGCCCACAGAAAAGGAGCTGATTTTCGGGGCCATATGGTTTTCTGCCAGGCTTATTACTGATCTGGAAAACAGGATTGCGGTTCTGGATGAAATGAATATCACACAAACACATTTTCCGGATGTTGAAGAAGATAAGGTTGAACAATTTGCCCGTATGATGGAAGATGAAGTAGAGGGATGGGATGTTGAGATGTCGCTCGACAGATTGCTTGCAAGTTTGGAGGTGGCAGAAGTCTATCAGAAACAATCTGTTAATCTGAATAACTCTCCGCCTATGGTATATTTCAGGACCAGTCCTGCTACCCTTGTTTATATCGATGGTGACCCCATTCTGATGGATACTGAAGAGTCAGGGATTAAATATGTTGCCAATACGCCTTACTTCCTTGTAAAATATGAAAAGGACGGAAATTATTATTTAAAAGGTGCTAAATGGTGGTATACTTCAAGCCAGGCAACAAGTGGATGGGATGAAGCAAAGAAGGTTCCCAACAAGGTTAAAAAACTGGCTGATAAAACGATTGATGATGAAGGTATCGAACAAGATTCCGTTCTCATGGTTATGGATGAGGCACCTGAACTTATCATTACAACTGAGCCGGCCGAACTTATTTCTACAGATGGTGAACCAAAATATACCCCTATCGAAGGAACTTCCTTGCTTTATGTAGATAATACGGAAAACGATATCCTGATGGATATTAATAGCCAGAATCATTATATCCTCCTCGCAGGGAGATGGTATATTTCAAGGACACTTCAGGATGGGGACTGGACTTTTGCCGAACCAGGTGAACTTCCCGCTGAATTTGCTGATATCCCGATCGAGAGCCCTATGGCGAGTGTCAGGAACAGTGTACCTGGAACAGAAGAGGCCAATATTGCAGTACTGGAACAAACCATACCCCAAACGGCAACCATCGACAGAAGTACTGCTACAGTAAAAGTATCCTTTGATGGCGAACCCCAGTTTGAAAAGATTGAAGGTACCTCAATGTCCTATGCAGTAAATTGTGATATGAGTGTCATCCTTGCTGATGGGAAGTATTATTGTGTGGACAATGGAATCTGGTTTGAATCGGCAAATGCAAAAGGACCTTATACCGTGAGCATCGAAAGGCCTGAAGGTGTCGAAGACATTCCTGCCGAAAACCCGGTTTACAATGTGAAATACGTTTATATATATGATTACACTCCGGAAGTAGTTTACGTGGGCTATACACCCGGATATACCTGTTCTTATGTATATGGTGGTGTGGTTGTTTATGGTACCGGCTATTATTACAGGCCATGGTACGGTCATTACTATTATCCACGCCATGCTACCTGGGGATTTGGAGTACACTATAACCCCTGGACCGGCTGGGGATTCTCAGTTGGGATTAGCTTCGGAAGACATTATGGACGCTATGGCATGTGGGGTCCGAGGGGGTATAATCGTGGATACAGACATGGCTATAACCGCGGATACAGTCGTGGGTATAACAGGGGATATTCTCAGGGGGCCAAACGAGGATATGCCGCCGGAAAGAGCTCCTCAAACCGCAATGTTTATAATAACAGGTCCAATGGAGTAAAATCGACCGGTGTGAATCAACGGCAGACTGCACAAAATAATGCAGCAAGGAATCAGGCTGGAAATACAGGCCGCCAAACGCAAGCTCAAAACCGGTCCACACAACCCAATAATACGAATGCAGGCAGGGGGTCAACCCAGGACAGGTCACGTGCTTCAAGCCAGCAAAACAATGTTTATTCCGACAGGAATGGCAATGTGCAACGACAGAACAATAATGGTAGTTGGGATAGCCGGTCAAACGGACAATGGCAGCAGCAACAATCTGGAAACAATCACTCACAGCAGAATACCCAGCAGATGAACAGGGATGCCCAGTCACGTCAGCAGGGTTCCCAGCGCCAGAGCAATTATAATTCAAGTAGAAGCACACAATCCAGGTCAAGCGGGGCATCCAGGTCTGGTGGCGGCGGATCTAGAGGTGGTGGCGGTGGCCGAAGAAGATAACTCTACTTGCATTTAAAATGTATGTGTAGTATATTTATCCTTCAGACGGGAATAACTTAATCAGTATTTGTTTAACCCCAAACCCATGCATTATGAGAAAATCATACTTGTTTGTTGTTATTATGCTGTCATCATTTGTGATGTACGGCCAAAGCGTTTTGCACTATGAATTTAATAACTCCCTGACGGATGTGAATGGAAATGGTCCCGAATTAACAGTCCTTGGAACGGACGGTGTATTCGTTCAGGACACCTTACTTGAGATAGGTTCAGCAGAGAAAAGGGTGTATCGCTTCGAAGCCAATTCCGGTTTTCAGTTTGATAATACCGCGGCGGGCAATTTTTTAGGAGAGCAGTATACGATCGAGCTCTATTTCGTATTTGATTACCTGGACAGCTGGAAGAGAGTGGTAGACTGGAAAACCCGTACTTCCGACAATGGTGCGTATGTCTATTATGGAGAATTGAATTTCTATCCATACCAGTACAGCGCAGATGCCCCTGTGCTTGAAAATGAGTATACTTATTATGTAATCACCAGAAACGCGGATTCACAAGAATTGATCATATACGCAGATGCAATTAATCAAATCTCGTTCATTGATACTGGCGGGGATGGATTGCTGAGCACTGATAATATGTTGAATTTCTTTCATGACGACCTGGTTGTACCTAATGAAGCCAGTTCAGGCGCTGTGGCCATGTTAAAGCTGTATAATTATGCATTGGATTCAGCAACGATAGTGCAGAAATATGAAGACCTGGCCGGTAATGTATTTGCTGTCAATGAGAATCGAAAAGAAACGGTTTCTATGAATGCATTCCCCAATCCTGTATCGGATAATTTCACGCTTGATCTGAGTGGTTTTAGCGAGAATGAAAAGATAAATATCAGTGTGGTGAATGTAATTGGAATCAAGGTGTTGCAATTTGAGCATTTTGCCGGTGCAAATGACCGGATCAGTGTCTCGGTTAGCAATCTTCAGTCAGGGATCTATTTTATACAGGCTGAATCTCAGGGACAACTGGCCACCAGGAGGATAATGATTCAATAGCCGATCAATCAGTTTACTTTATGCCTTATTCTGGACGAAGTACATATCAATGGCCCCTTTGTTTTTGGCATCGATTTTCCCCCGGTGTATACATTTAAATCTGCTCTTTACCATTTCATAGGTGGCAGATGAAATATTTACCTTTCCGGCCTCGGAACCTGATTCTATACATGAAGCTATGTTAACGGTATCCCCCCATATGTCGTATTGAAATTTCTTGGTTCCCACTACTCCTGCAATGATTGGACCTGTATGTATGCCTATGCGAAGATCAAAGTAGGGCTTTCCTTCTTTAATTCTTTTCTGTTTCAGCCTAAGCATGAAATTCCGGATCTCCAATCCGGCATTCACTACATCGAAAGGATTCGTTTCATTTGCAACCGGTAAGCCACCGGCACACATATATGCATCACCAATGGTTTTTATTTTTTCTACCCCATGCCTTGAAATAATTTTATCAAAGGCTTTATAGCAAAAGTCAATCTCATTTATCAGTTCCTGGGCCGACAGTTTTTCGGCAATCTTGGTAAAGCCTTTGAAATCGGTGAACATGACTGTTACAAGGTCGAAATTCCTTGCTTTTACATAGCCCTTTTCCTTTAATTCAGCGGCCGTTTCAGCCGGGAGGATATTCAGTAACAATTCCTCTGAACGCTCTTTTTCCTTTTTAATGGTCTCTCTTGACCTTCTGATATATCTTAAGCGACTGTATAATCCGGCAGACAGCAATAAGACCGCAATCCCACTGATGAGGAAAATGTTTCGCTGTTTGTTTTTTCGGGTGACTTCTTGCTGATGCATCATCTCCACCCGAATAATTTCCTGTTCTTTCTGCAGACTGTCTTTTAACATAATCTTCTTGAATTCCATTGCCTGAAGACTATGCATGGTTTCCTCTGATTTCAGTTCATGCTCCAGTTGAATCATATGTTCATGATATTCAAGTGCGAGTTCTGTTCCCCCTCGTAATTTGTGGATTTTATACAGGCATTCGCAGGCTTCCAGTTTTTCCTTTTTGGCGCCAATTGTATCCGATATTTCAAATGCTTTTGTGCACCATAGCAGTCCTTCCCGGAAGTTTTGCCGGATGAAGTATAGTTGGCCTAATTTCCCATACACCCTGCTCAAGGCTCTCTTTTCGCCTAGCTCCTTTCTTATTTCAGCACTTTTAATGTAGTAGTGTAAAGCCTCATCGTATTGTTTCTGCCGAGTAAGGTTGTCTCCGATCACATTATAGCAATTTGCAATTCCGCGTATATCTCCAAGCTCTTCCCGCATTTTCAGGCTTTCCATGTTATAATTTAAAGCAACTTGATTTTTATCCTGACTATTATAAAGATCCCCAAGATTATTCAATGCACTTGCCATTCCCCTTTTTTCACCGGCCTGCTCAAATAGAGTATATGCCTTTTCGAAGTATTCCAGGGCCAGTTTAAAATTTCCCTGCTCACGATAAATGACCCCAATATTATTGCTGATCCGGCCTTTCTTTCTGAAGTCCTGAACATCCGTACTAAGGGCCAGGGCCTTTTCTAAAAGTGTCAGCGACCCGGAAGCATCGCCCTGGTCGTGAAGTAGGATTCCCATGGCAATATATGTATTTGCAATGGCGTCATTATCAGATATTTTCTGGCTGAAAATTATACTTTTATGATAATAATGGAGGGCCTCAAAATATTTTCCCTGTTCAACGAATATATTCCCAATGCAGTAATAAGCGTTGGCTACTCCTCTGTTATATCCTTCATCAATACTTCGATCCAGGCTTTCTTCAAGATAAGCCATGGCTTCAGGAATGTTGCCGCAATAATGTTGCGACTCCCCAAGGATTCTCAATGCTTCCGGTTTGTATTTGCTTTGCGCGGAAGAATCAGTCAGTTTGAGCATATGCAGTGCCAGAAGCGCAGCACTATCCGGGTCGGATCGCAGCAGTCTTTGGTCACAATATTGCTGCATTGATTGAAGCCGGGCATCTGCTGGCATTGAATGATCGGACCAGACCATTCTTAAACTATCTGGAGGGTTCAGACCCTGTGCTAGATTGAAAATTAAAACAAAACTCAGTGTGAAACAAACCCAGGTAGCGTATTTGTTTGCAACGCGAATAGCTGGATGTATCTGCTTTGTCATCATGCAGATAATTTAGTATTGCTTCTCCATTATTTCCGTGTAGGCAGGCAAATCACGTAAGTTTTCAAATACGGGCTCTACTTCCAGCATAACCTTCGTAAAGTTCCCCGGCGTAGAGAGGAGGTAATCTGTTTTTTCAAGGGCAAGCACATTCTCTTCTGTCAGAGAATATATCCTGGCGAGGTCAAGCTGTCTTTCATATCCTGACCAGTTATCAAGGGTTTGTGGCATTAATTGTGTTGCCAGTATTCCTTCTGCAATAGCTTTTTTGTTCATGCCCAACCTGGCATAAACATGGCCTATCATACTACGATAACTCTGTTCGCGTGGGTTCTCCCGAATCCTGTTTTCAATATGGACCCTGGCTGAGTCAAAATAGATTTTAGAAACTTCATGCTGGCCTTTCGCTAAATAGATATCTCCTTTTAACTGGTATTGGTTATAATGTTTGAACTGATCAGTTACGTCTACTTCCTTCAACTGTTTCAAGGTATTCAGAGCCTCATCATATTCGAGATTTAAATAGTAGAAATTGGCAAGCTCAAATATGGGAATCTCTTTATCGCTAAGCTTATTTAGAGAAGACATTAATACGTCTATTGCCCTATCCAAATCACCGGTGGCATGGTAGATAGTAATTGCTTTTTGTGCATATGAACCATGCCAGTCAGGCGAAAGAAGGATGCCTCTGTCATAGAAAGAAATAGCTTTATCATACTCACGGAGTATTTCATATGTTTCCCCCAGCGTAAATGGGATATTGCTCGACAAAGGGTCAGATTCGTAGGCTTGTAATAGATAATTTATACAGTCTCTATACTCCCCCTGGCGCCTTTTTACGTATGCCAGGTATGAAAGCACCTCGCTGTTGCCTGGTTTCATCTCAAGGGCATCGTTTAAATGCTCCAGAGCCTCATCATATTCACGAAAAGCATGATAATGTATCTGTCCGCTGGCAAGCTTCACCTCAAACAGATCAGGATTTAGCTTATTGGCTCTATCGATACTTGCTTTCGCCTTATCAAGCCTGATGCTATCGCGATCAAAATAATGCCACCAATGATCAGCATGATTGGCACCCAGCCTGGCATATGCAGCCGCAAAGTTCGGATCCAATGCAATAGCTTTTTCAAAATATTCTTCGGCCATTCTGAAATTTGACTGACTGATCTCTGAAGATGCAGCAACGCCTTGGAGATAAAGGTCATATGCCTTAATGTTTACAGTGAGTTTGATTTGAAGCGATTTTCGTTCAGATTGAAGTAGCGTCACGTCCAGTGCCTGGCTTACCTTTTCTGCGATTTCAGATTGAACTTCAAATATCTGGTCAAGGTCGCGGTCATAATTGTTGGCCCATACCTGGCGGTTATTGGATACACTGGTCAGCCGTGGTGTAATGCGGACACGTTGAGATGAACTGCCTTTATCCCAGCGAATAGATCCATCAAGGACATAATCCACATCTAACTCTTCAGCAAATTCTTCAATAGTCATGCCGGATTCCTTGAAGCGGGCTGCACTTAAAGGAGATATAATACTCAGGTCTTTGATCATACTTAACCTGGAAGTGATCTCATCGGTAATACCTTTAGCGAAATAATCATCATCAGGGGATCCAAGGTTCTCAAATGGAAGCACAATTACAGTCCTGGAGAGATCTTCCGATCCGGTTCCGTTATTTCCAAATTGATTATATAAAAAGAAACCTAAAAGGAATAGGAACGAAGCCGTTACGATAAGAGCTGTTGGCCTTTTCCAGGCATTTGCTCTTTTCTTTAATAATACATCTCTTCTTTTTTCTGCATCAGTAAACCCTTTATCGGAAATGCTGTCATGGGTATGATCAATACTGACTTTGTATATTTTTACCGGATGCTTGACATTTTTAAGAACCTCTTCTTTCACAAACTCAGCCGCAACACCCTTCTTATTCGTAAGATTCCGATAAACAGTATCTGATACATATATGCTTCCTGCATCAGCTTGCGATTCTATCCGGGAGGCTATATTTACTCCATCTCCGAAAACATCACCAACCTCACAGATTACCTCACCCAGATGTATACCAATACGCAGGTTAAGATCAGGGATATCTAAAGCTTCTTTTTGAATGGCTCCGGCACAGTATATGGCATCCGAAACGGAAGTAAAACTGGCCAATACACCATCACCCATTTCTTTCAACCACTTGCCATTGTACCTGTCGAGCCATTTTTTATGCAGCTTACGGTTGATCTTCAAAAGTGAAAAAGCTTTGGAATCATCATCACCCATCATGGTAGTATACCCTGCTATATCAGTGAACATGATGACTGCAAGCTGACGAATTTGTTCAGACATTTTCCTATAGGGGTGTTATTAATCGTTGATTCGGGTTAACACTATACCTTCTATAAACCAAATAATTATAAAATTGTTCATGCTTATTACCGACAATAACTGTATAAAATCGGCTTTTAGAGTGATTCCTGGAAGGAAAACAGCTTAATATGAACAGGGACCTTATAATAAAGGCTCATTCATCCCGAGAATTCAATTACCTATATGGATCAATTAAAATACCGTGATCTCATCAACAAAGAACCAGCTTGGCTCTCCTTCTGAAGCATGCCACTTTGGGAGCGGGCCTGCCCTGGTGATTACAAATCGGACATATCGAATCTCCTGTGCCGGGGCCATAAACGTATAATCTCTTGTTGTTTCTTCAAATTGCTGTGGACCATTAACTTCATGTTTTCCGATCCGGCTGAATTCCTTTCCATCTTTTGAGACCAGGCAAGTTATTGAGGAGGGATGCAGGATCCAACTCCTCCCATCCCATAACGTGCCAATCTCGATCTTTTCCGGTTTGATCATCTCCTCCAGGTCAATAGTGATGGCTGCATCTTCTCCCCACCAACCCAGCCAGTGAACAGCAAAATCATGGGCACCCTGAACACCATCAGTTAGTATCCCGGGATTACCTTTTGCATATTTTTCAGCCGCCGCAGGAGATACGCTCACCGGCTTCCTGAAAGCCATGTTTCCTTCCACTTTCACATCGATAAAACGTAAAGTGCTCTGGTAATATGTTTCCGGGCTGAGGCTTCTTTCATTGATGCTGGTGATAGCGTTTGTTATACAGACACTGTAAAAAGACTCAAGGCTTTCTTTCATCTCATGCCGGAGAATAAATTTACCATCGCTCTCATCGTACCATCCCCGCCGACCAAACATATCATTCTTACCAATTTCCATGATAGCATACTGCAAAGGCAAACGGGATAAAAGGACCCGGTTCAGTATTACCGGCTGATCAGATACCGCAGCTTCTGCACTGTTAAACATTTCATTGTATGCGGCAACATTTTCTGCCGACAAATACCCATCGCTGTGGTTGTTGGGTGGTTCGTATATGTAAAGGATCTTGCCTGATTTGATCAATTCCTGTTCCATCCGGTCAGCGTAGTCCCTCATGAAAGCTCCGGCCTCCTTGTAGTAATTTTTAAAGAAATCATCTTTCAGAGAATCTGTATCCAGATAAGGATCCCACATCAGTCCTGATAATAGTTGAGCCTTAAGTTCAACAAATTCATGCCCCAGTTGCAGGTTTGACTGAGGGAACTGCCAGCGCACATTATTCTCAAAAAAGAATTGAAGATTAGGCTGCAGCACATGCAGGTTCGGGAAAGGCGAAACAGAGTGATTAAAGTTGATGGTATAATCCCAGAGATAGATGTTGTTGCTGATCTTACCCCAATCGCTGATGTCCTTCACAAAAGAATGGCTTAAACTGTCATGCTCAATAGGCCTGCTCCGGTTTAGCTCAATGGTACATAGCCTTACCAGTACGTTGCTTGCGGGCTTTGTTTTTATAGGCGCTGAACGCGAAAATTGATATGCCAGGGTAGCGATGATCTTGTCAGGATAGGCTGCTGCAACATCATTTACGAGACGGATGATCGGCCCCGCAGGACTGCCTTCTTCCTCGATGATAGCCATGCACTCATCGCATTGACAATAGGTGAAATTATCATTTTGCGAGACAGACCAGATATCAAAATCGGGGTACTTTTCTATTTCTTTTCCAAGCCGTTCGATGATCAGTTTTTTAACCTGTAGATTGGATGGACATGGCTGATCGAAACTATATTTATTACCCAGCCAGGCAAAATATTCGGGATGCTCATCAAAGAATTCTTCCCTGGGAATAAGCCTGTGAAAAGTATGCACATAATATCCGGGAGGCGCTACCTCAGGGATGGTGGTGATCCTCAGCCAATCAACAAACTCCGGATCAGTAGTCATCTTTCCGTTAATGATGCGAAGGCTATTGGTCGGAGCGTCAAGAACCTCGATAGGCGCAAAGCTTAAGTCATCCATTTTTGGGATGTGGGCTTCAGTAGGGCTGAATCTCCTGCACCCCCATCGCTCCAGCAGCTCAATAACACCGTAGATCGTTCCCTTATGTGATCCGCCGCCAATATATATTTTCTTCTCTTTCGAAATGATCAGGAATCCATCTCTTGGAAAACCTTTGTTTGGTAACTTATGACGCATGGTATTCCCAATGCATATTTCATGAACCGCAGGGGCCACAATATCGCTTTTGATAGGGATCTCCGCTCCGGTCATTGACCGGATATACTTTGAAAGGTAGTAGGCTGCAGTGGAATCCGACTTGTTTGCCTCTTGTGGGATGATAATGGTATACTTGCTGAACCCTTTTTCGACGATCTTCATATCCTGATGGCATGAACCGATCATGATAGAAATAAATAAAAGAAGGATTATTGTTATTCTCATTGGAAGATGGATTAATTATTATGCATTTAAAAGTAAAGATTATTCTTAGTTTTGTTGGCATCCTGTTTAACTACCTTAATAATTTAAAGCCTTATGTTCATTGTTTTTAAAACTAAATCACCCATTAAAGTATTCTTGAACCGAATTTTATTTGCTATCCTCTTCCTGGCAGGAATGAATATGTTTTCATTTTCGTTATTCGCACAGGAAGGGAATGAAGACGGCAAGCAATTTCATCAAAAAGCTTATCAGGATCTGCATAAAATCAGCATCAAGATCGAAGAATCTGTCGCTGATATAAGGAGCGGCACTCCAATTGAGATCGAAGGGGAATATGTATATTCCATGGCAATATTGCCTGAATTTTATAAGAACCGCGATTTTAGGCCTGCCTGGGATAATTGGGATGCGCTAATGGATGCTAATGGAGCCCTGCAGCGCTCATATGAGGATGGGTTGAACCCTGAGGACTACCATGCGGATGCACTGATCAGACTTGTTTCAAAGATGGAACATAAGCTAAAGGAAAATGAATTTGACTATGATTGGGTTGCCGAGTTTGACATTTTGATTACCGATGCCATCATGCTTTATGCTTTTCACCTTTTGGAAGGGAAGGTTGATCCTGAAAGCCTCGACCCGGACTGGAATTATGCATTTCGTGAGATTTCACCGGATGCACCTTATATTCTCGAAAAGCATATCGAAGCAGGCAATGTTTCTCATGCACTGGCACAATTGAGGCCTCGGATGCCGATATACAAGATGAGTATGGATCTGCTATCAGAATACCGTGTCATCAAAGATAAAGGTGGTTGGGGTACTATTGAAGCGGCAGGTGTTATTAAACCGGGAATGGAAGACCAACGGCTCCCTGAGATCAGGAAGAGACTATGGATTACCGGCGAATTATCTTCCGATACCAATATGGGGAGCCTGGTATACGACGAAAGTATAGTGGCTGACATCAAGAAATTTCAAAGCAGGAATGCGCTCACTGCAGATGGGATCATAGGCAAAGGAACATTTGAAGCCATGAATATCCCTGTGGAGAAAAAAATTGATGCACTCAGGGTCAATTTGGAACGAAATCGCTGGATCATGGCCAACCTTACCTCTGATTTCATAATTGTGAATATTGCAGCATTCAAGGCATATTATATGCGGGATTATAAGGTAGTATTTTCAACAAATGTGCAGGTAGGGAAGACCTACCATAAGACTCCCGTATTCAGAGAACGCCTGAGATATATTGAGTTTAACCCGACCTGGACAGTACCGGTTTCAATCATAAGAAGCAGTATTATCCCGAAAATGAAAGCAGACCCGGCTTATCTTGATAATCACCATTTTGAACTGATCGACGGATCTGGGAATATAGTTTCAAATTCCTCTGTTGATTATGAAAACCTGAGTGCATCTAACTTTCGTTACAGTGTTCGTCAGAAGGCCGGGCCATGGAATGCCCTTGGTGAGGTGAAGTTCATATTTCCCAATAAACATTCTGTTTACCTGCATGATACGCCCTCAAAAAGCCTCTTTAATCAGCAGGATAGGACGTTTAGTCATGGATGCATTCGGACACAAAACCCATTAAGCCTTGCGGAAGTGGTGCTCGATGGCTCCGACTGGACAGATGCAAAGATCAATGCAACCATTAAATCCAGAATCACAACACGCGCTGTTCCCGATAAAGCTATTGATGTTCTGCTGCTTTACTGGACTGCAGGATATTATAATGGAGACGGGATTGGCTTTTTTAAGGATGTTTATGAACGCGACACAAAAGTGCTGAAACGGCTGAATGAAAAAGATACCAGGAAGCCAGGACCGGATTTGAAATAACTTTAAGGAGTGCTTTGCTCAAGATAGGATTTATAATCGGTATGAATATAAAGGCAGCTTCCTTCTTTGATCAGGGTGATCACTTCCTTGGTCAGTGGGAGGGGTAGGGCCGGACAGCCCCAGCTTCGCCCGATACGTCCATGCCTGTCGATGAAGTCCTGGCTGACATAATCGGCACCATGGATTACGATCAGACGTTCCCGGGCATGATCATTGATCCCTTCTTCCAGGCCGTCAAGCTTAAGCGAGTATCCATGTTTCCCGAAATATGTTTCTGCAGTCTTGTAAAAGCCCGGGCTGCTCTTGAGTGAACGGTTCTTATTAGAGAAATCCTCAGCATAATGAATCCCTGAATTCTTCCCATGTGCAACAAGGGTATGATAAAGTAACTTCTCATTTTCCAGATCAATAACGAACATCCTCTTCCGATGGGATGCCTTGGTATAATCAATGATGGTCAAAAGATGGGTCTTCTCAAACTCATATTCATCCATCCCTTCAAGGGCCCTTTTAAATATTTCATAATCAAGGATACCTTTAAGCCCAAGGCCTTCGTATAGCGTATCTGTCCGGGACTCTACAGTGATTTGCCCGAAACAGTTTACTGGCAATACAAACAAAGCTGCAAAAGACAGAAACAATATTAAATATTTCAGTTGTTTTTTCATTTTGATAAACAGTTAACGCAATTTACCAATTTTTCGTACTACTGAGAATCTTCTTAAGTAATTTTAACTTTCTGTATGATTAGGTGTTATATAATTCTATAGCTTTGTTATCATAAAATCCAATACGCATGAATGACCATAAACTGGCCGCCATTGTTTTTACTGATATTGTAGGGTATACCAAACGCATGGATGCCGATGAAGAAGGCACCATGAAGCTGCTTGCCCGTCAGAGGGAGATCCTCTTTCCCATGGTTAAAGAATTTGGTGGGGAAGTGATCAAAGAGATCGGCGACGGTTTACTGATGATGTTCACGAGCGCAAACCGGGCAGTGAGGTTTTCTATGGCTGTGCAGGAGAAGCTTGAAGATGATGAACTTACCATCAGGGCCGGAATACATATTGGCGATGTGATCTTCGAAGAAGGGGATGTGTTTGGCTCTGCTGTCAACATAGCTGCAAGGATCGAACCTCTGGCTCCCGCCGGAGGCATATGTATATCAGAAGACGTTAGAAACCAGATCAGAAATCAGGGCGATATCCTCACCACATCTATCGGGAAGAAGGAATTAAAAGGAGTCGCTCAGGCCGTTGAGATATTTCAGGTGGTGAAAGAAATAAGTGAGGAGTCACATGAAAAAGTACCCTTTTTCAAAGACCTCTGGCAAAGAAGGGTCATCCAGATCACAGGTATCTATCTGCTGATGTCATACCTGCTTAAACTGGGCATTGGCTTTATGGTGAAAGAATATATGTTATCTCCGCATCTTACCAACCTTATCTGGTACATACTGCTGTCACTGGTTCCAAGTATCATCCTTATTGCTTATTTCCATGGCAGGAAAGGTGTCAGTAAATGGACCAGGATAGAATTGATAGGTCTGCCAATTAACATCATTGCAGCTGTACTGGTACTATTTATTGTATTTCAGGGGAAAGACCTGGGAGCAATTACTACCAAGCTGACCGTAGAAAATGAAAAAGGTGAAAAAATAGAAAAGCTGGTTGTTAAAAATGAATTCAGGAAGAGCGTCTTCATATTCAATATGGAGACCACATCAACGGACACTAACCTTATATACTTACAGTACAGTATTCCTGCAATGCTGAAGTATGATCTGGCTCAGGATCTATTCATTTCACCGGAAACATCCCTGGTTGATTTTGCCAAGATGATAGAAGCAGGCTATGAAAGAGGGGTCGGGCTGCCTGTTACCCTGATGAAACGCATGGCAGAGGAAAGGCATATGAAATATTTTGTTGGGGGCCATCTTGAGAAAGAAGACAACGAACTGGTGCTGACAGCAAGTTTATATGAAACCAGGCTAACTAAAAAGATCTCTGAATTTACAGTCAGAAGCACGGACCCATTCAGCCTTATCGACAAGATCAGTGAAGAACTTAAGAGAGGAATGAGTCTACCCGAATCGCACATTTCTGAAACTGTTGATTTGCCGGTTTCTGCGATATTTACTGATTCAGAAAAAGCACTCTATTTCTTCTCCAGGGCCATGAGGGCCGAACTTGAAAAGAACTGGGAAGATCAGCTTTTATATCTAAATATAGCCTTACAGGAGGATCCCGACTTTGCACTGGCATATGTGATCATTGCAATATCCTATTTTAAAAACAATGAATTTGAATCGACCATGGAGGCTCTCCAGGCTGCCAGGAAACTTGAGCATAAACTGCCGGAAAGGCAACAATTCACTGTTAAGTATGTGTATTATGTCCTTGATCAGCAACCTGAAAAGGCCATTGCTGTAGTGAAAATGTGGGCTGAGATGTTTCCGGACGACCTGGAGGCCCATAACACATTGGCCCAGCGATATGCTGTTCGAAATATGCATGAAGAAGCCATCGGTGAGATAAAAGTGATTCTTCGCCTCGACCCTGAAAAATACGATATGCTCAAATCCCTGGCAGAGTATTACCAGCAGATTGGAGAATACGATTCGGCCCTGGTTTACTTTCAGAAATATGCTATGAACCTGCCCCAGCAGGCTGAATCATATGAGAATTTGGGTGATTTTTACAGGCTATCGGGTGAGATGGAATTAGCAAAACAGAATTACGAAAAAGCCATTTTGCTGGCTGATGCAAGTGAAGAACATTCCATAAAGGCCGACCTGGCTTATGTGCACTTGTATTCGGGCGATTTTGATGAAGCATATAAGGGAATAATAGATGTCCTTGAATCAGCAGGAAACAATACTGACAGCATCAGGGCCTATAGAGGGCTGCAAAGCTATTACCTTATAACTGGCCAGGTGCAGAAATCACTTGAATATTACGTTTTGAAGATGGAGATCATGAGTCGCATCTTGGCTCCAAAGGATTTCATGGTATACAGGGTGATGACTATTGAACCTTATATCCATGCCGGCAAATTTGATGAAGCAGTCCTTATCCTGGAAGATACTCGCGACAAGCTAGATGCTCCTGTCGATAAGATCGTGCCTTTTGGGTATTTATATATTTATGCTGAGACAGGTGATACTACCAAATCCAGAGAGGCTATTTCTGAAGTCGTTGAACTCATGGAGGGATTTGGTGAGGAAATCATGAGGATTAATGTTTATAAAGCAGAGGCAAGGATCCATGAGTATGGCGGAGCATATGAAAAGGCTATCGAGAAATATTCAAAATGCCTGGAGATACAAGCCACAGACTATTCATTGTTTCGCGCAAAAGCCAGGTGCTACCGTATGTTGCAAGAGTATGATAAGGCCGAGGTGGAAATTCAGGTCGCATTAAGATTCCGTTCGTTCAATGCAGTGAATAATTACGAGGCTGCCCTCCTCTATTTTGATATGGGAGATGACGAAATAGGCCTGGAATATCTTGAAAAGGCTGTGGATATCTGGAAAGATGCCGACAGCGACTATGAAAAGGCTAATCTGGCTAAAGAGAAACTGCTTTCGCTGAAGTAAGTTTAGGTTGCCGCAATTATATGGATTGTTCTCTATGAACTTGTTCGTTACATAAACGGCATCATCAACGGATGATTATGGAATTAACCTGGAGCTGACATATTCATTCCATTGACCCTTATTTCCTCAAACCATGTGATTGCTCCGGATATAGCAGCCGGGCCTGATGATTCATGCGTTCCTCCCTCTATGCAGGTCAAGCGAATATTGGTCCCTCCTTTAGCGCTGAGTCTTTCTATAGCAGTGATGACATTCTCATAGGGGACAATATCATCAGCATCGCCATGGAAAAAATGCAAGGGGGTTTGTGGTGCCCAGTCAAGCAGGGTGTTTTCTTCCAGGGCGGCCTTGATGGCTGTTTCATAACCCTTGTTGTAACTTTCGATGAAGGAGGCATTGATAAGCTCAGGAAAGGTGGCTGGTAATAGTCCAATCACTTCACCCCATAAACTGCTTCCGTCGAATAGCTGAGGAATGACCGAGGTATAGGATGGGTTGAAAATATCACTAAGGCGATTCCATCCGTAAATATCGTTATAGGCTGAAAGGAAATATGCAGCATAGGCAGGTGAACTGTAGTTCCCGTTTTGGAATACTGAATCTATCGTGCCCAGAAGGTCATAAGGACCTGATAAAGGAGCAACTGCTGTAAGATTGAACTCACCGGCATATTCCTCTTCCACCACCTTCTGTGTGAGCAGGCTGAGATATCCCCCTTCCGAATATCCGGCGAGGAAAACTTCTCCATTCATAGAAATTTGATTTGTCGTGCAGTAATGTTTACAGGCAAGCATGAAGTCCACAATAGATGGCACAAGTGATCGTGCATGCAGGTAGGGGTGCCGGATGCTTGATATGCCAAATCCAGGGTAGTCAGGAGCGGCTGTCACATACCCCAGGGATGCTGTTAGCAAGCCAACGATCCCTTCAATTGAATTTTTCGGCGAGACAGAGGCCACTTTGTCTCTTTTCGTCTCGGTACCATGTTGCAGACTCAGGATGGGGAATCCTGATCCACCCTGTGGAATAAAAAATACACCTGAAACAGATATAATGTCGCCTTTTTTATTGCATGAATAGTAATTGACTGATAAAGCTGCTACTGCATATATGGGGATGAAAGGCAAGTCTGCTCCTGCATCATTAAGTATTTCCTGGATATCATCCGTTGAGAAAATGCCCAGGCTGGTAATGTTGCTTATATCAGCTCGTTCGTATGATACAGGTACAACTGCTTCTGCTTCTTCATCCTTCTGGCAAGACAGAAATATAAAGCATATGAATAGTGCTGGAAAAAGAATTCTTTTTAGATCGTAGTTTTTGTTTCTCATAATAACCTCCGGTTTAATATTGTCATAAACTATATTCAAAACTCATGCCATCAGTCATAAAGCTCAGATAATCAGTCAGAAAGGATGTTGGTTTAATAAACGTAAGGGGTTACTTTTACTCAATTGTTCGCAAAGCGTACACCATGGGTCAATACAGACCTGCGCCCATCATTTGCAACTAAAAATGTTCAATATGGAATTAGTAGTGTCCGGTAAAAGATTTGTAAATATGCTATAAGCCTTACTACAGGCTTAATTGGGGATTATCCAGTAAATGAGGGCTCAATAATCACAGTCTCTTGATTACACTCTAAAAAAAGCAATGTTGAAAACATTACTATTGCCAGGATTTCAAAAGTATTCTTAAAACCCAATTTGTTTTATTTCATTATCCCTTAATTTCTATAATGATTCTCTTGTTCTTTCTTTAGAAGAAAGAACGAAAGAATCGAAAGTCTTCAAAGGCAATTTTTGTCCCGAGAACTCGGCACAAAACCGCTGACGTTTTTTCGCTTCATGCACTGTTCCGCCTCCCGGCGGAACGCAATTCCCGCTCAAAATGCAGCTATTACTGCTGAAGACTTCTTCTGCTTGGTTACATTCCTCCATATAAAAGCAGAGCATTTATCAATCTAAAGAACTTCTTTTTCGGCAGGATAATAAAGGATTGGTGTTAAGAATTTTTGAAGCCCTGGAGAAAATTTAGCCAATTCTTTATGGTTTTATCCCGAGTGCTCGGGATAAAAATCCCTTCGAAAAAGTGCCCTTTTTTTGGTTCGTTTCTTTGGGCAAACAAAGAAATGCACAATGAATCTTAAGCAGCCTTGATCTTTGCGCCTACGCTGAGTAGCTTGTGCCACCGCTAAAGCTATGGCGACACGCGGTCAGCGCAAGCGTTTGGTACTAGTCCATCAAGGGAAAAGTATTTTAAGCGGACAG
>JAOZTN010000013.1:0-10608 GCA_029942245.1 Bacteroidales bacterium
AAGCAGACTAAAGTTATTGATGAGCGAAAAGCTTTCTACTAACCTAATGCCTAACACTTAAACATCATACTTCAGAAGCCTCAGCTCTTTTCCATCAAAAACTGCATAGGTAAAATTCGAGATCCAGTCGCCCAGGATGACCATCTCTGCATTTCCAATCTTTTGCTGTGTAGGCAGGTGGCGGTGGCCGAAGATGAAGAAGTCTATATCGGGCTGCTTACTGATCATAGCGTCTGTGTACTTGTACAACATCTCATTCTGGATATTATTTGTGACATCTTTCTTGCCTTCCTTGGCTACATTGGCCAGGCGGCTGCGCTTCGAAAAATAGAGACCCATCTTTGCTCCCAGGTCGGGATGCAGCCAGCGAAACAACCACTGGTTAAAACGACAGGCAAATACCTTTTTGAGGAATTTATATCCATGGTCGCCGGGACCCAGCCCATCGCCATGGGCAAGATAAAACTTCTTGCCTGAAAACTCCATGACCTCAGGTTCCCGGTACAACTTGATGTTCAGCTCTTTTTCCATATAATTGAAAGCCCAAACATCATGGTTTCCCCTGAAGAGGCTCACAGGTATGCCGGCATCCGTGATCTCGGCAAGCTTGCCTAATAAACGGACAAAGCCTTTTGGAACAACAGTTTTATATTCAAACCAGAAGTCGAAAATATCCCCCATCAGGAATATCTGCGAAGCATCATCTTTCACCTCATCCAACCACTTAATAAAGAGCTTTTCTCTTACAAGGCTGCGGGCACGATCAGGAATGCCGAAGTGAAAATCGGAGGCAAAGTATATTTTTTTCGATGCTGATGGGGATGCCATTAATACTGATTTTCTACAATATTAAGAAAATGTGGCTAATAATTGGGGCCTTTGGTAATTAATTCCTCTATAGCCGGGTCGAGCTCTTTGAAATCCCGACCATGTTTATAAATACGCCCCTGGGTGTCGATCAGGAAGTAGGTGGGGAGCCGCATTTTGATGTTGAAAAGCTTCTGAACTGCGGAACGGGGGCCTGATGCATCATCAATATGTGTACCCGGTAAAGCATCCAGCTCAATGGCAGCCTTCCACACATTTGCATCCATGTCGAAAGAGATGGTCATGATCTCCAATCCCATTTTATTATAGGCTTCATAGAGTTTTGCGATAAATGGATTGATCTGCCTGGATTCAGCATCTGCGGCTGCCCAGAAATAGATCAGCAGGTACTTGCCTTCCATATCAGACGGACGGATGGTTTTTCCATCCATGCTCTTCATCTCAAACTCAGGCACCTTCTGGCCGGGCGCAAGCCGCATTTGCGCTTCGGCCTCTACTTCGATGCCTTTCCTGATCCTTTCTACCTGGTCATTCAGGTCGATAGCATATCTATTCTCAGGCATGCGTTCCTTCACCGCATTGGCAACAAGCTCGAAGTAAGCAAAGTCCTCCTTTTGATCGAATAAAAGGAATTCCCTGAAAAAACTATTGATCATGATCAAAGAAGCAAAGGAAGCAGGATGGTCTTTCACAAAAGCCTTGCACCATTCCGTATGGCTTTCTCGAATATTGACAAACCTCCTGTTCAATTCATCTCTGATAGCCATGAAGTCAGGGTGAGACTGGCTGTTATGAAATATGGCTGACAATGAATCAACCCTGCGCTCATCAAGTTTAAGCCTTTCGAAATATATAGCAGCAAGCCTGCTTTCATCATTGCCCTCCACTATAAATGGCCATACAACATCTGTAGTTTGTTCTATCCTGATCGTATCCCCATTCCTGGCAACTACAATAATAGGGTAGAGGCCTTCGCACTCAAGGCGGAAAAGAGCATAATCAGGTGAATTAAACCTGAAAGTGAATTCAGGATTCACTGAAATATCAGCTGAATCCAATAATTTCACATTATTGGCGTGGACCTTTTTAAGGAAGATCTGTGCATCTTTCTGCAAGTACTTACCAATAATAACAGCCTTGTTTTTTACTGTTTTATCACTCCCACATGAAACAAACATGAAAGTGATGATCAATAACAGGATAAGAGATGTGTATTTTTTCATAAGGATAAATTTCAGTTTGCAAAATTATGTTATTTCATGGATTGCGAAAGCGGATTCCGAATTGATTTTATGCTTAATTTCATCAACGAAATAATAATGCATGAACGCTTTAAGCAGAATATTGGTATTTCTTCCCTTTTTTTTGCTGGTGAATACTGTGGATGCCCAGCGGGTATTGCTTGTAGAAAAAGCTGGAAAGTTTAGGAATTATAAATATTTCGTAGGTGATGATATCATCCTGAAAACCGCTCCATACAACACCAAGCATGAAGGAGTCATCCATGAGGTTACGGACACTAGCATATTATTAAATTTCGATGATGAGGTCATGATCGAGGATATTCAAATGGTGCTTAGACCGCGCTGGGGATTGGGGCTAATAGCTAAGATCACCAGGATAGCCGGTGCAGGATATTTTGTGCTGGACGTGGTGAACAGGTCCATCAACAGTGAATCTCCCATCGTAACTCAAAATACAGCCATTATCAGCGCCAGCATGGTCGCATTCAGTTATGCACTGTTACCCTTGCAAAAAAGACGCATTAAAAGAGGGGAAAAATGGCGGGTCAAGGTTTTGAATATGTCAATGGATGATGATGTGCCTAATCCATTTCAGCGATAAAAGTTTTAATGATCGAAGTCATTTTTGGCTCAGCTATGCTGGCTGCATCGATAACATCATCATGAGAGATCTCAACGATCTTTCCGTCTACACCAAGATCAGAGATCACTGAAAAAGCCAGACATGGAAGTCCTGCCTGTCGGGCAACGATCACTTCAGGAACAGTCGACATCCCCACAGCATCCCCGCCAATAATACGGACATACCTGTACTCAGCCGGTGTTTCGAATGTAGGCCCTGTTACCGCTGCGTATACACCGGTCTGGTACTTTATACCCAGGCGTGAAGCTATTGCACTGGCCTTTTTCCTGAGGGAATGGTCATATGGCTCGCTCATATCAGGGAAACGTAGCCCCAGGGCATCATCATTCGGCCCTATCAGGGGGTTCGTTCCCATCAGGTTGATATGGTCTTCAATGAACATGATGTCCCCTACAGCAAATTCAGGGTTTAGTCCGCCGCTGGCGTTGGAAAGGATCAATACGCGGATTCCAAGTTCTTTAAATATCCTGATCGGGAAGGTCACTTCCTGCATTGTATAGCCTTCGTAGAAGTGAAAGCGGCCTTGCAGGGCAACAACTTTAGATCCACTCAATTCACCGAAGATCAACTTTCCTTGATGCCCTTTTACTGTAGAGACGGGAAAGTTGGGGATCTCCTCGTAATTGATAATATGCTCAGCTTTGATCTCGTTCACAAGGCCACCCAATCCGGTGCCTAGAATGATCCCAAAATCCGGAGTGAAGCCGGTTTTATGCTTTAGAAAGTTGCTGGTTTCCTGTATCTTTTTCAACATATTCAAGAATTTGGTCGTCAAAGATAATATTATCTCCGTTATGGAACTTGAACTTGATAGGAATATAAAATACAGGCATGTTCTTGATGAGTTCCCGCAATGATGATTTATCCAGGCGCATGGCATCCTTTTCGGTAGTAAAGATGACCTTGTTGCGGGTGAACATATTGTTGAATTCGGTTTTTATCTTTTCCAGATCCTGCAGTGTATATTTGTGATGGTCCATGAAGTCCATTACCTGAAGTTCCTGACACATGCTTTGAAGGTGTTCCTGAAGCGGATATGAATTGGCTACACCGGAAAAAAGCAGGATGGTATTGTATGTTTTTTTCAGCAAGCCTTCATTTTCCTTGCAAATAGGTGCGGGTTTCCCGTAACTGATATATGAAAAGAGCAATTGCTGGTGTAGCCTGGGCTTGATCATAGAGGTTATCCTCCGTCGGGTGATGGGCGATAAAACACCGGGTGTTTTGGTCACAATGATGATGTCGGCACGTTTGGAAGCACTTCTGAATTCCCTGAGGGTTCCTGCAGGCAAGGGATAATCATTCACAAATAATTTATGAAAGTCGGTCAGCAGTATGGAAAGACCGGGCTTAACATAGCGGTGCTGATAGGCATCGTCGAGAAGCACCACATCCAGATCAGAAAAATTATCCATCAGACGATTGATGCCCTTTCTTCTTCTTTCGTGAACAGCCACCTCCACATTATCGAATTTTGTTTTATATTGGAGCGGTTCATCACCTATTTCTTCGAAAGTTGACTTTTTATGGGCCAGGACAAAACCACGGGTTTTACGCTTATAGCCCCTGCTTAGCGTTGCTACTTTATAGGATTCGCTGAGCCTACGGATCAGATATTCTACCATAGGCGTTTTCCCGGTACCTCCGTAGGAGAGGTTTCCCACAGAGATCACCGCCAACGGAAACGATTCTGAACGAAGGACTTTCCAATCGAAAAGTTTTCCCCTCAAAGCCATAATGAATCCGTAAATGCAGGCGAATGGAAATAGGATTACGCGCAAAACATCCATCGTTGAAAGATACAAATTAATTCAAAGCCTTGATAATTCTTATACTAATTTTATTTCAATTATTCTCAAATCGCAACGTATTTTCCTCAAATATAAACGAATATTGAAAAATTAACAATTGGCGAGTACATTTTTGGTGACATCACTTATAGATCTACGAATATTCACCAGAGACGATTGAATTTAGTATTTTTGAAGTCTAAGAAGTGTAATATGAAGATAAAAGATATAAGCAGCTTTCTTGAAGAACTGGCACCACCGGCCTTGCAGGAGTCATATGATAATTCCGGATTGTTGATCGGTAATCCGGATGCAGGGATTGATCATGTACTGATTTGCCTCGATCTGACGATGGAAGTCCTCGACGAGGCCATCCGGGATGGCATAGGCCTGATCATCTCACATCATCCACTGATCTTTTCGGGTATGAAAAGGCTGACCGGGGCGAATGCAACGGAACGGATCGTGATGAAAGCGATAAAAAATGATGTTGCCGTTTATGCCATCCATACGAACCTTGATAACGTACGTGAGGGCGTGAATGCCATTTTATGTGAAAAGCTGGGTATCGAAAAGACTTCTATACTCAGGCCTGTAAGCGGAGTATTAAACAAACTGGTCACCTTTTGCCCCGAAGATCATGCCCAAAAGGTGAGGAAGGCATTGTTCAAAGCCGGAGCCGGCCAAATTGGGAATTATGATAACTGCAGCTACAACCTTGAAGGTTATGGTACATTCAGGGCTGGCGAGGGGAGCAAACCCTTTGTAGGTGAGCAGGGAAAAGTACACAGGGAAGATGAAACCCGAATAGAAGTGATCTTTCCCGATCATGTGATGGACAGGCTGATCAGGGCACTCCAGGCAGCACACCCTTATGAAGCAGCAGCATATGATATTTATCCTCTGAAGAATGATTTTCCCACTGCCGGAGCAGGCATGATCGGCACCCTGGCAACACCACTGGATGATGATGCTTTCCTGAAAATGCTGAAGAGCACACTGGGAACAGGGGTCGTCAGGCATTCACCCCTGCCGGGAAAAAAGATTCACAAAGTAGCTGTCTGCGGAGGTTCGGGAAGCTTTTTGATTCGCGATGCCATGGCTGCCGGGGCTGATGCTTTTGTGACCGGCGATATGAAATATCACCAGTTTTTTGAGACCGAAGGGCGTATGTTGATCGCCGATGCAGGGCATTTTGAGACTGAGCAGTTTACAAAAGAATTGATTTATAGCATGCTTAATGAAAAATTTCCTAACTTTGCACTCCGAATTTCGCAAATCAACACCAATGCGGTTCATTATTTTTAATTCATAAAATCCATTGATCGGACATGGCAAAAACGACGAAGAAAGCACCTGCATCAACAGCAAAAAAAACGACTGCAGCAAAGAAGCCTGTAGCGGCTAAAAAGCCTGCTGCTGCTAAGAAGCCTGCTGCGGCCAAGAAGCCTGTAGTAGCAAAAAAGCCTGCTGTTGCTAAGAAACCAGCTGTTGCTAAAAAACCAGCTGCGGCCAAGAAGCCTGTCGTGGCAAAAAAGCCTGCTGCTGCTAAGAAGCCAGCTGCTCCAAAGAAAGAAGTAGCGAAAAAGCCGGTAGCTAAAAAAAAGAAAACGCTTGCCCCTGAGGTGATTGAAGAAAGAGTTGAACAGAAAGTTGAGAATACCCTGATGGCTCTTTACAATCTTCAGCAAATCGATTCCCAGATCGACAAGATAAGGATCGTACGTGGTGAGCTTCCCCTCGAAGTGCAGGACCTGGAAGATGAGATCGTAGGTCTTGAAACAAGGGTGAATAACCATAAAGCCGACATCGAAGCCGTCGAGAAGAAAATTAAGGAGAAGCAGGAAAATATCAAGAACAGCCTGGCCCTGATCAAGAAATATGAAGATCAGCAGATGAATGTCAGGAATAACAGGGAATATGATTCCCTCACGAAAGAAATAGAATTCCAGACCCTGGAGATCCAGTTAGCCGAAAAACGTATCAACGAAAGCAAGCTTTCCCTTGAAACCAAAACAACGGAAATAGGCGCTTCGGGCGAATCACTCGATGAGCGTAAGACGGACCTGGAGATCAAGAACAGTGAACTGGCTGATATCGTTACTGAAACCGAAAAGGAAGAAAAAGACCTGGTCACATTGTCTGTAAAACAACATGTAGTGATCGATGATCGACTGCTGACTGCTTATCACCGCATCAGAAAGAATGCCCGCAACGGGCTTGCAGTAGTGAAGATCGAAAGGGACGCCTGCGGAGGTTGCTTCAATAAAATCCCACCTCAGCATCAGCTCGATATCAGAATGCATAAAAAAATTATCGTTTGTGAATACTGCGGCCGTATCCTCGTCGATGACGAAATTGCTATTGCAGTAGACGAGAACTAGAAGAGATTGTTTTTATAATTTGAGGGGTATGGCCACAGGCCATACCCCTTTTTCTTATCTTTACCTTTCTAAGGCCTCCCCATGAAACAGCTGTTATGGCTTCTCATAGTACTCACCGGATTACCTGCTTCAGGGCAGTATGATTATTCACTATCCTGTGAAAGGGCTCATGCCCTGGTGACCTCACTGCGGTTTGAAGAAGCAAGAATCGTCCTGGATTCGGTGAAATCTGATGACCCTGGCAACCTGGTTCCCATTCTGCTTGAGAATTACATTGATTTCCTGACGATCATAGTAGGGGAGAATGAAACGGAATTTAACAAGCTGGAGCCTCGCCTGAATGATCGCATCGATTTATTGAAAGAGGGAGATAAAAGTTCACCCTGGTATCGCTCCACGATTGCCCAGGTATACCTGCAGTGGGCTTTTGCCAGGGTAAAGTTTGGAGAATACTTTACCGCTGGAAGGGAGATCCGGCGTGCCTTTTTATTATTGGAGGAGAACAGGGAACTGCATCCCGGCTTCTTGCCCGACCAGGTGGGCCTGGGAATCATGCATGCCCTGATCGGCAGCATACCTGATAACTACCGTTGGATAGCAAATCTTTTTTCCATGGGGGGATCTGTAGAACAGGGCAGGGATGAACTCCTGGATGTTCTCCATAGGGCAGATGCCGACGGCTATCCATACCTTCGCGATGAGGCCCTTTTCTTTATCAGTTTTGTGGAACTTAATCTGCAGGCCGATATGCTGAAAGCACAGGAGCTATTGCCATACTACGGTGACGGTACTTCAGAAAATCTTATGCTGGTATTTTCAAAGGCAAAGATCCTGATGCGCACTTCTCGAAATGATGAGGCCATTGAACTTCTTTTGGCCCGGCCGAAAGGAGAAGCATATTTCCCGTTTTACTACCTGGATTTTCTGACAGGCCTGGCCAAACTGAACAGAATGGATGAGGATGCCCACCTTTATTTCCTTCGCTTTACAATGAATTTTAAAGGCAACGCATACGTGAAGGAGGCCTACCAAAAGCTGGGCTGGCACTGCTTGCTGCAGGGCAAAACTGAAGCATACCACGAATACATGCAAAAGGTGATCCGGTACGGGAACGATTTTGCTGACGGCGATAAGCTGGCGCTGGCAGAGGCAGAATCAGGCAGGCTTCCCAATACCTGCCTGCTGAGAGCCAGATTGCTGTACGATGGAGGATACTACCCTGAAGCCGACAGCGTGCTTGATAATTTTAATTGCTTGCTGGAGTCCGATCGCGACAGAGTGGAATACCCATACCGCAAAGGCAGGATTGCCCATGCAAGGGGTGAGCATGCAACTGCAATCGCCTGGTACGAGGAGGCCATCAGCAAGGGTGAAGATATGCTGTATTATTTTGCCGCTAATGCTGCCTTGCAGACTGGCAACATATATGAAATGCAGGAGAAGTATGACCTGGCTGAAGACTTATATAAGCGATGTATCAGGATGCCGAACAGGGAGTATCGCCGCAGCATGCAGCAAAAAGCCAAAGCAGGACTCAACAGGTTGAAAGATAAACGTAAAAACTCCTCAGTAAATTAGCTTTTCTTCTTGACCAGCCCGGAAAGGGGCTTCGCAAAAAGGATCACCAATATTCCCAGCACGGTTTTTATCAGACCGTAAAGCCAGATCATGTTCCCACTTATAGCAAACTCTTCCCGCATAGTGAGAGAAGTGATAAAATTGGTGAGGAAATTAGATAATCCGGATATCAGGGTGATACCGCCAATAATGATCAAAGCATACTCCAGTGTTGTACTGGAGTTTAGGTCGATGAGGATGTCGGAAGGGTCAAGGCGCTTACTGATCTCCTGGGAAATCGGGGCTGCGCGGGTAATGAACAGAAGAGCCATCCCAATAAATGCTGTGAGAGTGAAGAGGTAGATGAAAAAGTAATACCATTGCACATAACTCTGTTCACCAAGAAGTTGAAAAAGTGCTGAGATAAAGTATTGCATGTAATCTATCGCCTTGATAGCGAGGCTTACACCGGCAATAATACATATGATCTCAATGAGTTGCTTCTTCTCCATACTGCGTATTCAATTGTAAATATAGTTATAATTCTGAAAGACGGAAGCACAAAAAACCGCCTCCATATTATGAAGGCGGCCTGGAAATATATATGAGGGTTTAGAACCTGGTACCAAAAGTTACCAGAAACCGATGGTCGATAAGTTCATTTTGTACAGGGTTTACCTGGATGGTTTCTGTGCCGTATAGGTAATAATCTTCCATCTTTTTGCTATATACATAGGCAAAGTCGAGGTAGTAGAATTTCTCTTTAAACCCGATTCCGCCTGAATAGGATGATAAGGCACCATCATTGATCCCATCCTGATAGGGGCTGTTCTGATAGGCATAACCTGCACGGAAACTAAACGGCCCTGTTCTCCATTCGGTCCCAAACTTTAAGTTGTGGCCTTTTGAGTAACTGTTTGCAATGTCATTATTTTCGTTAAAGTAGCCGTAATCATAGGAGCGGAACTCAGCTTTGGAATAATCTACAAATTCATATTCTCCGCTAATCAGCCCATATTTACCTATGATGAAAGCCAGGCTACCCTGTAATCTTAGGGGGGTAGTTAATTTATAACGATAGCTTCCATAAGGTGATGCCTGGGTGTAATAGTCACCATTATCAAAGTTTGATTCCATGGTACGATCCCAGTAGTCACGCATATTGAACCATGACGGTGTATGTATGGAACCCCCGATCCTGACGAAATCTGCAGGGCGCAGGATAAAGCCAAACTTAAAGTTGAAGCCTGTTCCCCGGGTTTCGAGCCTGTCGTAAATATTGAAACTATTGAAGTCGTATATGGTATCGGCAACATCCATTTCACTATAGGTTGATCTTTCAAAGTACCTTATCCATGGGATATTGAATGACATGCCTAAGTATAGTATATCGCTGTAGTTGCCACCAAATCCAAATGTCCATTCGTTCATAGATCCCCATTGGTCGACGATCTTTCGCTGTAGTGTTCCACCATTGGGTATCGGTGAGAAATATGTACTTGTGGCTGTGTCAGCATCCAGCAGGTAGGTCCACCATGCCGGGTAAAGGTCAAAGCCATACTGGCCGCCTCGGTTATCTTCTATGTCTTTATAATAAATTCCATCTGCATATTGCACATAGGTATCGAGCAAAGAGTTTTCCGTATTTTCTCCTTGCATGACCATACGCCTGTTGAAGTCATTCAACCTGTTGATCCCCATGGCAAACTGAAAGTGTCTAAACCCTTTCTGTGCTGCTCTGCTGCTTAACTTGGCCGTATAAACATAACCGGCATTGCCCATGGCAAAGTTGGTCCGTGAATCCTGACCGCTATAACCATTGTACAGTGAATTGGTATTGCCCACATGTACTGAAGGTGTGAAACTGAAGTCTGAGCTTTTATAGATTCCCAGTCCGCCCGGATTGGTGCTGCTTACGGTGAAGTCGGCACCCAGGGCCCCGAAGGCACCCCCCATGGCCACAAACCTTGCGCTTCCTCCTATATTGAGTTGTGAGTACCTGAGAGCATCCACTGCGTTCTGGTTTATCGCCAGCAGGGGTACAAGCGTGGCTAGAAATAAAGTTATGAGATACTTTTTCATCTTTATTGTTTTCCTGTTTAATTGTGGGTTTACCTTCTGCCTCCTCGGCTTCCTCCACCACTACTGCGGCTTCCTCCACC
>JAOZTN010000013.1:10708-43513 GCA_029942245.1 Bacteroidales bacterium
CGGCTTCCTCCACCACTACTGCGGCTTCCTCCACCCATCGATCCTGAACTTCTAGATGGGCTTGACATGCTGCCTGATGAGCGTGATGGTGATGAAGAGCTCCTGCTCGGTGCAGAATAACTCCTGCTGCTACTTGAGCGTGTAGGCGGTGAGTAGCTCCTGCTCTGTGTCCTGGATGGACTGCTATAGCTCCTGTTATTGCTGGGAGCACTGGTCCTGATGTTGGATGACTGCCTGGTGGCTGTACCCGGGCTTTGTTGCCTGGTACTTACATTTGTCCTGGACTGTGTTTCAGGTGCTTTATACCGCTGTGAAGGTGATGTACGACGGTCAGGCGCTTCGTATGCTTTAGGCTTGCTGTACCTCTGCTCGGGGCGTACACTATTTGCTTGCCTGCTCGCAGAGTTCTGGGCATATCGCTCTGATGTTTGCGGTGTCCTGCTATTATTATCTGGTTTTGAATAACGCGTGTCAGAAGGTGTCTGCCTTGCTGAAGGTGTTTGCCTTGCAGCAGGCTCTTGCCTGGATACTCCCGGTTCCTGATGCGATGCATCCTGGCGCTGGCTGGCCTGTGGCTGGCGTTCGCTCTGATCGGTCCTGCCGGGTGTATATCCATCTGCCGTCTGGCGTCCACCACTACTGCTGACTGGTGAATCTGCCTGTGACATTCTGGATCCGGGTCCTACTGCGAGCGCATCTTCATATTTTTCACCGAAGCTTCTGCTGTCCCTGCCGTAAGCGGTACCTGTACCATTGGTGTTGGTACCCCTGCCATTTCTCGGGCCATAGTAATATGAGTTGTAATCGTAGCTGTTATAATAATATGGTGTTGGGTAGTAGCCGTATCCGCAGCAGCATCCGTAGCCACCCCAGCCGTAGTAACCACCCCAGCCGTAACCGTAGTAACCACCCCAACCATATCTGTAGTATGGGTATCCCCATCCATATCCGTAGTATGGCCATCCCCATCCGAAGCCTACACCAAAACCGTAACCAAAACCAATCCCGATGGAAAGGCTGGGTCCGTAATATGAAGGATATCCATAATAACTATTGGCGTAGATGCTGTTCCCGTAGGTCCAGGGATCATTCTCATAATAATAGTTGTTAGTATAGTAGTTATCGTAATAACTGTATCCCGGGTTGGGGTCGTGAAACCTTCTTATCCTGGAAGCATAACTGTAGTCGTAGTATTCTTCCATTTCAAATTCATTCTCCGAGTATTCAGTAGTGGAATAAGTGTTTTCATCCCCATAATCGAATTCACTGGAGCTTGCATTCTGACTGGTGGTATACTCATTGGAAGTAGATACCTCAGAGGCAGTATATGCTGCTTCTTTTTTATTGCCTTTTTTCGATGCCTGGATATTTTCCGATTTGCTGGAATAATAAACATCATCATAAGCAATGTCGGAATCTTTTTGCGTTGAGCATGCGCTCAGAAAAAAGATTGCAATTACAAATAAAATAAGATAAGTTTTCATGGTTAACTCCTTTCGGTATATATTTGGTGTGTTGTTATGTGGGGTATGCGTCATTTTATTAATTTTGTAGCGTTCATCCTTAAAATTGCAAATACTATACCAAAATTCAAATGGCCAAAGATTTTTCAACCCGAGAAGAGAATTATTCCCAGTGGTACAACGATATCGTGATCAAGGCAGACCTTGCAGAGAACTCAGCTGTAAGGGGTTGCATGGTGATCAAGCCCTACGGCTATTCGATATGGGAAAAAATGCAGGCAGCCCTTGATAAAAAGTTCAAGGACACCGGCCACTCCAATGCTTACTTCCCTCTTTTTATCCCCAAATCATTTTTCAGTCGTGAAGCGGCACATGTCGAAGGATTTGCCAAGGAGTGTGCTGTCGTAACCCACTATCGTCTTAAAGCTTCAGAAGACGGCAAAGGGGTCGTTGTAGATGAAGATGCAAAGCTCGAGGAAGAACTTATTGTAAGGCCTACTTCGGAGACGATCATCTGGGATACATATAAGAAATGGATACAATCGTACCGTGATCTGCCGATACTGGTGAATCAGTGGGCCAATGTTGTTCGCTGGGAGATGCGTACCAGGCTCTTTCTACGTACAACCGAATTTCTCTGGCAGGAAGGACATACTGCCCATGAAACCAGGGAAGAAGCAGAAAAGGAAACAGAATTGATCCTGAATGTCTATGCCGATTTTGCAGAGAAGTTCATGGCTGTTCCTGTTCTGAAGGGTGTAAAGACAGCCAGTGAGCGTTTTGCCGGAGCGGTGGAAACCTTTTGTATCGAAGCACTGATGCAGGATGGCAAAGCACTTCAATGCGGTACATCACACTTTCTGGGACAGAATTTTGCCAAGGCTTTCGATGTGAAGTTCCTGAACAAAGAAAACAAGCTTAACTATGTATGGGCCACTTCCTGGGGCGTCTCAACACGCCTGATGGGAGCACTTATCATGTCACATTCCGACGACCAGGGTTTGGTATTGCCTCCGAAACTGGCACCTATACAAGTTGTGATCGTGCCTATTTACAGGCAACAAGAACAACTGGATGAGATCTCAGTGAAAGCCAATGAGATCAAAAAAGCCCTTGAGGCACGTGGCATTTCTGTAAAGTTCGACGACAGGGATACACAGAAGCCGGGTTGGAAATTTGCCGAATACGAGTTTAAAGGTGTGCCAATAAGGCTGGCCATCGGCCCCCGCGACATGGAGAACGGAACCATAGAGGTTGCCCGCAGGGATACGCTCGAAAAAGAGGTTTTGCAGATGGCAGATATAGACCATAAAATAGAACATCTGCTGGAGCAGATCCAGGAGAACCTCTACCAGAAGGCCGTAAACTTCAGGGAAGACAATACCCACAGGGCTGATACCTGGGAGGAGTTTGTAGACATTATTGAGAATAAAGGCGGGTTTGTGTATGCCCATTGGGATGGAACCGACGAAACTGAAATGGCTATAAAAGATAAGACCAAAGCTACCATTCGCCTGATTCCACTTGATGATGATAAAGAGGCTGGAAAATGCATCCTGAGCGGAAAGCCTTCGGAGAGAAGGGTCGTTTTCGCAAAAGCATACTAGTTGCTGGTTATTGGTTACTGGTAACTGGCTGTCGATGAACTCCTCACTATTGTTTATACAGCTTCCCGGTCCCGGTTCCCAATAAGGTGACTGTGGGCGGGTTGCCGAAATAATAAACATCCCCTACATTATCTATCTTGACTTCGAGTTCAAGTCCGGCCCAAACATAACAGTTGTTGGTGCTGATGCTGGTCAGGTAAGTATATGTTGTTTCCAACGCACGCAGGTCAGCTGGTCCGTAGCCTCCTGAAGAAACATAGCTGATGTGTGAATGCCCTTTCACCGTCAGGTCAACGGTACCATAATGGAGATTCCACATTGTCCTGTTCATGTTAACCCAGAGGTTGATGCTGCCGGCCCCTTCAAGCACGTCGAGTTTTATCGAATCACCGATGAAGGAATTTGTAGAAGTGAGGTTGCCGGAGGAGCTGTATACGATACTGTCCAGCTTTGGTGCCCCTATATAAACTTCGAGGGGGTTTTCGTAACTCCTGATCCAGTTGCAGGTATTTTCATTTTTAATAGTGAGGGTTTTATTCTGTACGGTGGTCTTGATGCCGGAGATGATATTTTTCCCTGCCATTACCTCAACTGTATAGGTGGGGCTGTATGTCAGAAACACATCAACATTGTTTTCCATACTCAGATACAGGAATGCATCCACATCCCTGCTTTCTGTGATGATGGCACCTGTACTCTTGAAGCAATCGCCCGGATTGGACTTGTTGCAGGAAAGTACCACAAACATGATCAGTATAATATATATTGTACGCCTTATCATGCTTAGTAATATTTGATATTCAGGTTGTAACCCACACCAACCGTGATATAGTCGGCACGGGCATAGTGTGCTTTAATTGTGACGGATGTATATATGTTATCATTGATATAGTACCAGATGCCTAACTTTTCATAGACGCCTCCCTCTGTTTTATATGCGCCGCTGAAGTACCCGCCGACATTTAATACCAGCGACACTTTAGAGATCATCAGCTCCCATGCGATATTTCCCCCGGTCTTCACCACCGGCCAGAAGCTTTCCATCTCTTCGCCGTTTGAACTTTCTATCATTACTTTGTCGGTCCCGTCATAACTCACATCGAACCCGATACCTAACCGGCTTTTAAATGAAATTTGTTTAAGCACATTGGTATAAAAAGCATGAACCATATAGCTTCCACCAGTCTCTGCATTCATATTTTTATATCCGAGGCCGGCACCAAATTGCACCTGAAACCATTTCTTTCCATCAAATTCATAAGGGTAAAGTTCAGGCAGGAGTTTGCTTCTGCTGTATGTGTTTGGTTTGCTCAGGTTATAAGCCAGGCCTGCGTATACAGAAGGAATGTTGATCCCGTAATTCGGCGTTTTTATCGATCCGTTTGAGAAATGTGTTAGCGATAGGCTTCCCGTAAGGCGTAACCTGTGTGCGAGCCTGATGCGCAGCTCAAGCGAAATGCTCACAGCAGCGTTCAGATGAGATCCAATGGCAGTGTTCTTATAGTTCTCGAGGCGGTCGAAACGCTTGGTGAGGTATCCCAGGCCAACGCCAGCCCGGAAATACAGGCGGGTAGATTTGTTGGGGGTGATGGGAAAGTTGATATAAGGGAAAACAGCATGGGCATCGCCCAGGTAAGGGGATGTGCCTAAATTTGAATACCAGTATGCAACACCCACGATAGGATAACCATACATATATTCCCAGCGTTTGGCTCCGAAAGTTTTTTGGGAGATGCTTATTTCAAAGGATGGGAAATGTGAATTGAAGATCTCCATCTCCAGTCGGTGTGGAATGAGGAAACCGTAGCCCGCCTTTGCTTCCACCATAAGGTTGGACCCTATACTGACATGCCTGCGGCTGCCCTGTGAGTTTGCCCCGTTGGGAAAAAGTAACAGTAGCATGCTGATACCAATTACAACCATCAGGAAATAATGGGTAGTCCCGCTAGAAAGCCTATCCTTATCTGTGACCGGTTTATTCATTTGTTTCAATCCGGCAATTCCGCTTGAAGCTGCTGCTCTGCCAGACTCGCAAATTTAGTAAAATATGCCTTTTATCTTTTGTAAACAGCCTTTCCGCCCCCAATATTGTGGAATAATATTGATTACCTTTGCTTGTATAAGAAACATACGATCCTATGAAGAGAGAACTTTCAGAATTTAAACGTTTGCTGGAGATCATGGATGAACTCAGGGCAAAGTGCCCCTGGGATAAGAAGCAGACGCTGGAAAGCCTTCGCTACCTGACCATTGAAGAGACTTATGAACTTTCAGATGCCATTATTGCTGACGATCTTGATGATATTAAGAAAGAGCTTGGCGACCTGATGCTACATATTGTTTTTTATTCAAAGATCGGCTCTGAGAAAAAAGCTTTCGACATCGCTGATGTACTCGAATCCATCAACGATAAGCTTGTGCAGAGGCATCCCCATATCTATGGTGATGAAAAGGTAAAAGATGCCCGCGAGGTACTCAATAACTGGGAAAAGATAAAGATCAAGAATGAAGGCAGGAAATCTGTCCTGGGGGGTGTGCCCAAATCCCTGCCGCCGCTTGTAAAGGCATATCGCATGCAGGAAAAGGCCAGCGGGGTGGGCTTTGACTGGGAGTCCCCATCACAGGTATGGGATAAGGTCATGGAGGAAATGAATGAGATGAGGGCTGAAGTCGAAAGTCAGGACGAAGCCAAATTGGAAGAGGAGTTTGGCGATCTGCTGTTCGCCCTTGTTAACTATTCACGCTTCATAGGCGTAAACCCGGAGGATGCACTGGAAAGAACAAATATTAAATTTATCCGCAGGTTTCAATACCTGGAGGAACATGCCAGGGCTGATGGGAAGGCCCTCTATGATATGAGTCTGAAAGAGATGGATGTGTACTGGGAAGAGGCAAAAAAAATTGAACGCAAAGTCACCAAAACTTGATATTCCTGAGAAATATCTTTGCCCTTTTATTTATTGCGGCCTTCACCTTTCAAGGCCTGCAATCTCAGGATACCCTTCAGCAACAAGACGATGTCAAACTGAATAAGGCTTACATCAAATCTTATTTTACCGATTCATGGGAAATACTCAAATCACCTGTCCGTTGGAGAGGAAAACAATGGGGTACCTTTGCTGCCGTGGCCGGTGTAACGGTGTTGGCCTATACACAGGATGATGTTATCAGGGACGCCTTTCAACGCAATCGTACCGATGCCAGGGACAATGCCAGTAAGTATTTTTTTGAACCTCTGGGCAGCGGCATTATTACCATTCCTCTATCAGTTGGGTTCTGGGCTGTTGGTGAACTCAGTGACAACCAGCGTGCCGCCAGGGTAGGTCTTACAAGTATCAAGGCTATGGCCATCACGGCAGTATTCACTTATGCCATTAAATATGCCACACAGAGGCATCGGCCACATGATAATGATCCTCCTGACCCCGGGATATGGGAAGGTCCCTTTGGCAGCTATTCGAGTACCTCATTTCCCAGTGGGCATTCATCGATGGTATTTGCCGTAGCGGCCGTCTTCGCTTCTGAATACAGGGATAAATTATGGGTGCCGATCATATCATATACGCTGGCTTCCTTCGCTGCAGTTTCACGTGTTTATGATGACAAACACTGGGCTTCAGATGTGATCTTTGGCGCTGCATTAGGATTCTTCATCGGAAAGTTTGTTTACAAAAGCACCGTTAAAAACCCGGACCTTATCATCATCCCGGGAGTTTCTGCATCCGGGCACCCCGGATTTACTATGATATATCAACTCCGTTAAGTGCATTTATTGCTTACTTTTGCCGCTTCATAACAAATATTACCCAGAACCGTTTTATCAGTTAGGATGAGTACAAGACCCAAAGAAAACAAGGACCGTACGCGGAAAATGATTCCATTTATCGCTCTGATCATCATTCTTTTAGGTGTGATCATCGTAATTCAAACACAGGAGAAAGAGAAAGAAGTGGAAGAAGTCGTTGAGGAAGAGATTTATATTCCTGTCAGGGAGTATGATATCATAGTAGACTCCATGGAAGTGATCCACGAAAAGGTGAAAAGGAATGAATTTCTGGCCGATATACTGTTAAGGTATGATGTCGACTATAATATCATCGACCGCATTGCAAGAAGCCCACGTGACCTCTTCGATGTAAGGAAGATCAGGGTTGGTTATTCATATACTGTGATCCGGACCCTTGATTCTGTGCCCCAGCTCCACTATTTTGTTTACGAACAATCACCAACCCACTATGTGGTATTTGACCTAAAGGACTCCTTAAATATATATAAAGGGGAGAAAGAGGTGGAGCGTAGGCTGGTTTCAACCTCAGGGACTATCACCTCATCACTCTGGAATAGCCTGGTCGATAATGAATCTGATCCGAACCTGGCCAACGAGCTATCGGAGATCTATGCCTGGACAATTGATTTCTTTGGTATACAGAAAGGGGATTACTTCAAGGTGATTTATGAAGAGCTATATGTTGAGGATGAATATATTGGGCTTGGAAAGGTTATTGCCGGTGACTTTAACCATATGGGACATGAATACTATGCATGCTTTTTCGACCCGGACACACTGGGCGATTATTATGATGATGAGGGAGGAAGCATGCGTCGCACATTCCTGAAAGCGCCTTTACGTTATCGCAGGATCAGCTCAGGTTTTTCTTATAGCCGCATGCATCCGGTTCTGAAATACAGAAGGCCCCACCTGGGGGTTGATTATGCTGCTGCTGCCGGAACACCTGTCCAGGCTGTGGGCGATGGCGTAGTCACCTTCGCATCATGGACCAAGGAGGGTGGTTACACTGTAAGGATCAAACATAACGGTACTTATTCAACAGGGTATTGTCATTTTTCCGGATTCGGAAAAGGCATAAAACAGGGAGTGCATGTTAAGCAAGGTCAGGTTATAGGATATGTCGGACAAACAGGTCTGGCAACGGGCCCTCACCTGGATTTCCGCTTTTACCGCAATGGACAGCCCCTCGATCCTACCAAGGTAAAATCGCCTCCCGCTAAACCTGTAGACACAGCTTATGCTGAAGTGTTCAGGATATACTGCGACAGCCTCATCCGTGAACTGGATAGCATCCCGGTCTTAAACTAGGCCTTTCTCAATAAGTTTTTATGAATCAGTTTTGTCCTTCTTTTCTTTCCGAAAGGAAAAGCAATGAGAAAGAGGATTATAAGCAGGAGATGGATCAGGATATCAGGCAGGAATAGTCCTGTCATAATGGTTTCCAGGGCCAGGAAAAAAAGGATAGATGCCAGGTAGATGTAGAATCCTAGTTTCTGGACTTTCCACATTAGCAACACTCCAATAAAAGATACAAAGAAGACCAGGAACATGCTGATGGAAAATATGAAGAAGCTCAGGCGAGAGAGATCATACAATTGAAGGTATTTATTCATAATTCCGCTTATCCCGGTAGAATAGAGCATTCCAAACAGGAACAACAAGGAAAACAGTCCTGTATAGGTAAACCCTATTATGCATAGAAAGCTGAGAAAAAATGGCCTCTTTGGTTTTATGGCCTTTGGTGTATCGGCTGTATCAGTCATTGTATATCCTTAACGCATAAATGGAAGATTCCGCGCGTATAAATATACAAATAATGCTGTGAGCATGATATTGAACAGGGGGTTGGTTTCCCCTCCAAAATAAATCAGGGGTACTACCAGATAGATCAACTGGGAAGATGTATAAATGTGGAACCCGATCTTTCTCAGGTTCCACATCATCACTGCTCCGAGAAGGGAAAATGCAGACAGCAAGAAGGAAACCAGGAAGAAATCCCTTGGGGCTTCCAATATAAAGTTTGCCTCAGGCATCTTGGCATATAGCACCTTCAGGGCTTCTATGGTGGCTTCAAAGTTGATAGCTACCATGAGGAACCCGAATACACCAAAACCGCTGCCAATAAATGTCAGTATACAAAGTATGCTAAGCAGCTGCGGCCGTTTAGGGCTTTTCCCCGGTATATTCTGTTGTTCTTCAGTCATTAATCAAGGCTTCCTACTACTTTTTCAACCTCTTCGAGGATCTCGCACGACCTGACAAGGTCTTTCATGCTGTTGTGATCATTATACAATGGTCTGTCGATATCCAGGAATGCGACATGCCTTCTGACTACTTCCTTGGCCTTGGTAACTCCAGTACCGAAATTGTATTCACGAAAATCGAGTGCCTGGGCTGCAGCCATGATCTCGATACCGAGTATGCCGTAGGCATTATCAAGGATCTGGAAGTTTTTAATGGCAGTGTTCATACCCATGGAGACAAAGTCCTCCTGGTCGGCAGCTGCGGGGATGGATTGTATGCATGCAGGTGCTGACAGGATACGTTGTTCTACGATCTGCATATCGGCGGTATACTGGCTCAGCATCAGTCCTGAGAACATACCCGCTCCTTTGGTGAGGAATGGAGGCAAGCCAACGCTGAGAGCGGGGTTGTTAAGCCTGTTCATTCTTCGTTCCGACAGTACGCTTACCATGGTAATGACAGCTCCGGCCATATCCATGGGAACAGCAACCGGCGATCCCTGGAAGTTCGCACCGGAGATCTGCATGTTTTCTTCCGGGAAGAAAATAGGATTGTCACCAACGCCATTCAGCTCGATTTCCACCTGTGAACGTGCATAGCCCAGTGCATCACGAGCTGCACCAATTACCTGGGGTGTTGATCTCATTGAATATGCATCCTGTACTTTGCAGGGTATCCTGTCTTCTTTCAGGTCACCACCATCAACCATCTTATTGATGACATTGGCACTTATTATGGCCCCTTTAAATCCTCTTACTTCATGCAGTCGGGAGGTATAGGGCTTCATGTTGGCCTTGAGGGCTTCCAGCGACATGGCTGCACCAATCTCTGCCTGCTTGATCCAGTTGTTGGCATCAACAAGGAAGATGGCACTCATGGCAGTAAGCACATTGGAACCATTAATAGTAGCCAGTCCGTCGCGAGCTTGAAGTCCGGGAATAGGGATGCCGGCACGCTCCATTGCTTCTTTACCGTCATAGAGTTCGCCTTCGTAATAAGCCTGTCCTTCTCCCATCAAGAGCAGTGCGATCTGCGACATGGGAGCGAGGTCACCAGAGGCACCAACAGAGCCTTTTTGACATACCCATGGAGTCACGCCTTTGTTCAGCATGTCGACAAGGGTTTGAGTGATCGTCAGGCGGCAACCGGAATTGCCATGTGCATGTACATTGATCCTGCCAAGCATGGCTCCGCGAACATATTCGATGGGCATAGGGTCGCCGATACCTGCTGCGTGGTTATAGATGAGATATTTTTGGAAGTCTTTGACCTGGTCATCATTCAGGACCACCTCAGAAAACTCACCAATACCGGTATTTACACCGTACATGATCTCGTGTGCCTCGATTTTCCTCTCGAGCATTTCCCTGCACTTGATGATACCTTCTACGGCATCAGGATGGAGCTCAACTTTCTCATTGTGGCGGGCTACGTTTACAACGTCTTCTATGGTGAGCCCAGCACCTTTAATAATATATGTCATGATTATTTCTCCTGTAATTAAGTTAACTGATTAAGAAAAGATTACATAGAGCCATAATGGCCCCTGATCATCAGTTAACAGAGTGAGGTACGGTTGATCTTGATCTTGAACTTAAGGTTCCAGTTTGACATTATTCTGTTTGTTCAGTGCAGCGTGTAAAATTATAAAATCTACCGGAATCTGGCGACTTACTTCAACTTTTTAATTAGTTCATCTTCAGTTAGCAATACCTGTTCCCCGCTGGCCATATCTTTAAGCATAAATTTTGCGTTCTTGATCTCCTCTGTTCCAGCCATGATAATAAATGGAATTCCCTTGTTATTGGCCCAGCCTAATTGTTTTTTCATCTTGGCTGAATCAGGATAGAGTTCTGCATTGATGCCGGCCTTCCGAAGCTTGTTCAGGGCAGGCAAGGCATATTTCGCTTCTTCTTCACCAAAGTTTACAAACATTGCTTTAGTGGAAGTCAGGAATGCTTCAGGGAAAGCATCAAGTTCCATTAAGACATCGTAGATCCTGTCTGCACCAAAAGAGATTCCTACTCCTGAAACACCCTCAAGCCCGAACACTCCGGTGAGATCGTCGTAGCGACCGCCACCGCATATGCTGCCCATGGCTACATCTGCTGACTTTACCTCGATGATGGCACCAGTATAATAATCCAGCCCGCGAGCCAGACTGAGGTCGAGCTCAAATTTTGTATTAATATTGAGGTCTTTCAGATGACGCATCACCGTCATTATTTCTTCACATCCTTTCAGGCCGGTAGGAGAGTTTTTAAGGATTTTCATCAACTTTGGAAATTTATCCTTGAGCTTTCCTTCCAGGGTGAGGATAGGCTGGAGCTTCTCAATGGCATCCTGCGAAACACCCTTGGCCAGCATCTCTTCATTAATTTTTTCCAGACCGATCTTGTCGAGCTTGTCCATGGCCACCGTGATAATCCCAAAATTATCAGATTCACCGATGACTTCTGCGATCCCTGCCAGGATCTTTCTGTTGTTCAGCTTAACAATGGCATTGATTCCCAAACTGGTAAAAACCTCATCGATGATCTGTATGAGTTCAACTTCGTTGAGCAGGGAGTTACTGCCGATCACATCAACATCGCACTGGAAAAACTCACGATAACGACCTTTCTGTGGGCGGTCGGCACGCCATACCGGCTGTACCTGATAGCGTTTGAAGGGAAATGAAATTTCGTTCCTGTGCTGTACAACGTAACGTGCGAAAGGCACGGTAAGATCATAGCGCAGGCCTTTCTCGCTGATCTGTCGTGTGAGTGCGGACTGATCTTTGTCGGCAAGGGTTTGATCGTTAACTTTATCCAGATAATTTCCTGAGTTTAGTACTTTGAATAGCAGGCGGTCGCCTTCATCCCCGTATTTCCCAAGCAAGGTGGACAGGTTTTCCATGGCAGGCGTTTCGATGGGCTGGTACCCGTAAGTACAAAACACCCCTTTGATGGTATCGAAGATGAAGTTTCTTCTGGCCATTTCGAGAGGGGAGAAATCACGTGTTCCTTTGGGAATGGATGGTTTTTGTGCTGCCATAGATGATTATTTATGGCAAAAGTAAGGAATTTTAGTTTGATTTCGGTGTAGGGAGTTCGGACTTCCGGGAACTCAGGATCTAGTTTGTGGGGAAGGGTAAATTATGTTGCCTCAGGAAGGAAAGCTTATCCCAATATCCGCGCTGGAGTTTGATTTTCCCATTTACAAAATAAAAGAAGCCGCAACCTCTTAAGCCCAGCGGATCCTTCCACTCTAAAATACCCCAATCGCCATCTTCATAAATATTTTCGATTACACAGACCATTTTTGCCTGATCAAACTCACTCCTGAACATTTCCCGGATGGCATCTTTGCCATGAATTGCTTCATTCGCCACCTGGTGATTTATAGCGTCATCATGATACATTTCTGCCAGGGCATCAGCATCAGCACTATTGAAAAGATCGACCCATTTCCGGACCTGTTTCGTGATTTCTGCAGAGGGCTTTTTTTCTGTTAGTTTATTCAATAATGGTATCGTGATCGTGCCCAATACATCCAATATTGCAAATACTCCCATTATCCTGAAATAGGCATCACTATGGTCGAAATCACCAATGATCCCATTGATCATCATAATGCCAACAGCGACAATGAATAACATAGTTATGACGAGAGGGTATTTGGTTAAGGAGGATTTATGCTTGATCAGGAGCAGGAGGGAAACATGTGCAAACATAATTGCAATGACAAAAGCAATAGCGGCTTCCCTCCATATATCACGGGTTTCTGTTTCGATCCAGATGGCAACCAATGAAATGATAAATGCTATGAGGGATACTATAATCCCACTGAGAGAAAGGTATTGCATGCCCTTTTTGGTCTGCAGGGCTGCATTGCATAAGCCCAGAAGGCTGTAGATTCCTATGCATAAGGTGGTTGCAAGCACCTTCATTTCTAACTCCATTCCCTCTCCGAAAAGGAATATATAGATACCGATCAGGGCGCTGATCACCAGGGCACTGATCATGCTAATAAGGAAATATCTTTTGTAATTCATCGTAAGCTAATGTTTGGTTATTACTTCAAATATATAATCATTTCCGTAATGTCCAGGCGCCCTTTGCGCATCTTTTCTTTATGCAACCCACCTCATTCTCGTCAATAGCGTGCCTTTTAGATTTAGATGAAAAAATCGTGATAGGAATACTAATTGCCATGCCTGCCGTCCCGGCCAGGGCCCAGTTTTTATAAGTGTTGGAATTAAAGGTCCCGTCTTTATAGTTTATACTTACCAGGGGCGCCACAACGAATGTTGTAAGAGCAGAAATTATTATTCCTGCAATTCCAATACCTTCCAGGGTTTCACTTGATCTGATGAAGTCAATATAATCTATATCATCAATGGCATAGGATTTAGAAAACTGCTTTCCAAATACTGAATCGTTAAATTTGATTGTTTTGGTCGTGGTCGTGGAGGCCATTGGGGTTGTGATAAGTTTGCTATAATACTCTTTTTTATACTCAACAGTTAGTGAGTCTATGCCAACATTGAGGAGTTTCCCCTCTATCCGCATCCAACTATCTAGTGTATCAGTTGTATGCAAATCTATTACAAAGTTAATAGGCTTGTTTAGCTTAATCCTTTTGGTCTTATTTTTCTCTGGGAGTTTATAAAGGGTAAGGTGATTTGTTTGTCCTATGGCGGTGAAACAAATCAAGATCCCGACAATCAGAATGGCGAGTTTTTTCATAATTTAAAGATACGTTAAACTGAGGCAGAAGTCAATTTATACCTTGTGATATATGGGGTGTGGGGTAAGAGGAAAAGTAATATATTTGCTTACTAAGCATAAGCCTAAATGAAAATCCTCCAGATAGCCAATAAAGTTCCTTATCCGCCAAAAGATGGTGGATCGATTGCCACACTGGCTATGACTAAAGGATTTAAAGAGCTTGGCCATGAGCTGACGGTGATGGCGATGAATACATCCAAACATCCTGTCAAAGAGGATGATATTCCACAACAGATCAGAGATGAAATACGTTTTATCCTGGTGGATGTAGATACCCGTATATGTCCCGTCAGGGCCATTAAAAACCTTTTGTTCTCGAAGATGCCGTACAATGCAGAACGTTTTGTTACCAAACCTTTTGGTGACCGCCTGGCAGAGCTTCTCATCGAGGAAGAATTTGATGTGATACAATTGGAAGGTTTATATCTTGCACCGTACGTACCCTTGATCAGGGAGCTGAGTGAAGCCTGTGTATGCATGCGTGCCCATAATATCGAGCATGAGATATGGGACCGGACGGTGAAACAGCGTACAGGTTTGAAAAGATCTTATACAAGCATTATTGCCAGAAGGCTTAAGAAGATGGAACTGGAATGCCTCAACAGCTATGACGCCATGGTACCCATTACCGGCAGGGATGCAGAGAACCTGAAGTCTATGGGATGTACCCTGCCCATGCATGTGTCCCCTACGGGTATCAGCATGGCTGATTTCAAAACCTACGATAAGAAGCCGGATTTCCCATCCATATTTCATATTGGTGCCCTCGACTGGTCACCTAATCAGGAAGGCCTGGACTGGTTTCTGAAGAAATGCTGGAAAGACTTACATAAGAAATATCCTGACTTGAAATTCTTTATTGCGGGAAGGAATGCACCGGAGCCTATCCGGAATATCCGGGAGCCCGGCGTAGTATTCCTGGGGGAAGTAGAGGATGCATATGAATTTATGGAAAGCAAGGCGGTGATGATCGTGCCCTTGCTGTCGGGAAGCGGAATGCGGATCAAGATCATTGAAGGCATGGCCCTGGGCAAAAGCATAGTGTCCACATCAATAGGGGCGGAAGGCATCGCCATCAGCCATGATCAGAACATTATTATTGCCGATGAACCGCAAAAATTTAGGTCCGGAATAGAGGGCCTCTTGGATAATTTTGATAATTTTGAAGCCATCGGCAACAATGCCGTGAGCTTTATTGAGGAGAACTACGATAATTTGTCAATCTCTAAAGCCCTGACTGCTTTTTATAAGGAACTGATCTGATGGTATTGCTGGCTGTTTTCTTTTGGTTATCTGTGTACCTGATCCTGCATACCTACCTCTTTTATCCTTTGATCCTTCAGGTTTTATCAGCCAATAAGAAGAACAATGCCGTGTGCTTTGAACGTGATGATGAACTACCTGTTGTTTCTGTGATTATATCAGCTTTTAATGAGGAGGAAGTGATCGCGGAAAAAATAGAAAGCATCTTTGCCGGCGATTATCCTGATGATAAGCTTGAGGTGCTGATTGGATCTGATCATTCTGACGATCGTACTGCAGAGATCATCAACAGCTATCTTCCCAAATATGGAAACCTGATCTTTCATGATTTTAAAGAAAGGAGAGGGAAGCAGAATGTTGTGAATGACCTTGTGACTGAATCTGCGGGCAGCATACTTATACTTACCGATGCCAATGTGATGTTCGATATCGCTACGGTGTTTAAGCTGATCAGGCATTTTAAAAATCCGGAGATCGGCCTTGTGGATACCAACATGATCAATAAAGGCCTGAAACTTGAGGGAATCTCATACCAGGAAAAGGCATATATCAGCAGGGAAGTGAACATAAAAAATATGGAAGGCCGCCTGTGGGGTACCATGATGGGACCTTTTGGTGGTTGTTATGCCATACGGAAAGATGACTATTCCAGGGTGCCACCGAACTATCTTGTTGATGATTTCTATATCAACATGAAGATCTTTGATAAGCGTAAGAAAGCAATCAATGATCTCGATGCCAGGGTATTCGAAGATGTTTCCAACGTGCTAAAAGATGAGTTCAGGAGGAAGGTGAGGATCGCTACAGGCAACTGGCAGAACCTTCGGGCTTTTTCACATCTTCTCTGGAGGAAGCATGTTGGATTTTGTTTCTGGTCACATAAAGTATTGCGCTGGAAAGGGCCCTTCTTCATCCTCACGGCTTTGATATTGAATATATTTCTGGCTATTCATTCCGACTTTTACCGCTTATTGCTTGCTTTTCAGGTTCTTCTGCTATTGCTGCCACTCGCCGATTTTATTCTGAAGATAGTCAATATCCACATCAAACCCCTAAGACTCGTAACACACTTTTATGCCATGAACCTGGCTCTGTTCATTGGATTCTTCAGATCATGGAAGACAATTAAGTCAGGGGTGTGGGATCGTACGCCGAGGAACCAGTAGGAGTGATGAGTGCCGAGCGAGGAATTAGACACTTTTACGTTTAAAGAGTTTTCCCAGTCTCCGTTTCCAGATATCGAAATCCAGCAACGGGCTGTCGGAAGTGGCTTTGATAGTGAGAAAGATGCCGAGGGGTAAGAGGACGGCAGATGCGATCCACATCCCGAATTCGATGCTGATGGCACCTGCAATTGCTGATTTCTCCCCGGTGATGGTGATGATATGAAAAAGAACAAAGAAGAGGACGGAAACGACTACCGGCAGGCCGATGCCGCCTTTCCGAATGATGGCCCCCAGGGGTGCGCCGATAAAGAAGAGCACCAGGCATGCAATGGACAGGGTGAATTTTTTATGCCATGCAACCTCGTGTTTGGAAAGCCATTCCCGCTTAGTTTTGTGATCAGATACATGCCATTCTATATTGCTTTTAACACCCCGGGCTTTGCTCAGTGCCCGTTGAATGATTGTTGATCTTTCCGCTTTTGTCCATCCATCCATCGGTCCCAATAAGCTATCTGCCGATTCTGTTTCTGCATAATCAGCACTATCGATGGCAGAGTAGTAATTGTAATGCTTGTTGAAATTAGCAACAAAATCATCGCGTTTTTTCTGGTACAGCCTACCCAGGGAATCGATGGCATAATCCAACTGTGCGATGTTAAGCATGGAATAGTTGTTCTTAAAAAGATCTTCATTGGTTCGTTTCATATCAAAACCTGAAAGATCGAAACGGCGGTATTCTTCTTCAAATTTTGTTTTCTGGAACTGCCTGTTAAACCTGTAATCCTTCTGGTCATGCATCTCCTGGTAGTTGTTTCCGTTATAAAGATGAAAGATAAGATACCTGCCATCGGAAGTCGATTCCATCCTGCCGGAGTCAGCGAGTGTAAGGTCGCTATTGCCATGCTTATCCAGGTGATTATAGATCACCACATCACGGATGCTGCGGTCGTCTTTGTCCTTTTCACCTACCCGCATAACAAAGCCATCCATGCCATTGTAAAAGATCCCTTCGGTAATGTCGAAGGCAAGCTTTTGTTTACGGACATCATATAGCAAAGACTTGAACTTGAGGTTGGCAATGGGTAAAACATTGTTGGAAAAATAAAAGGCCACCCCGCTAATCATAATGGAAAGGATGATGAGGGGGCGCATGATCTTCCAGAGTGAGATGCCGGAGGATTTCATGGCTACCAGCTCATAATGCTCTCCCATGTTGCCAAATGTCATAATAGATGACAGGAGGATGGCCAGGGGCAAAGCCAGGGGTACAAAAGTGGAAGATGCATAGAAAAGAAGTTCCAGCACAATATACCATTCCAGTCCTTTGCCAACGAGGTCATCGATGTATTTCCAGAGAAATTGCATGAGCAGGATAAACACCGCCACAAAAAACGTAAGGATCAGTGGTCCCAGGTATGATCTTAATACAAGAAGATAAATCTTCTTCATATAGCCTAAATGCATCCCTGCACGTAATATTGCTTTTGCAGGAGGTATTTATGCAAAATTAACAATTATCAGCTATCGGATACCTCATACCTGATACCGGGTTTATTATTATATTTGTCGACATGAAACTGATAGAAGTCAACGATAAGAAGAGCAGGAAGCAATTTCTCGATGTCGCCCGCGAGATCTATAAGAATGATGATAACTGGGTTTGCCCCCTCGACCGAACACTGGAGTCGATCTTTAGCAGGGAAGAAAACCCTTTTTACACCCATGGCGATGCCATCAGGTGGGTGCTTGTGAATGAAGAAGGAAAGCTTATTGGACGTGTGGCTGCCTTTATCGATGACCTGAAATCGAAAAACTTCGACCAGATCACGGGCGGGATGGGCTTTTATGAATGCATTGATGATATGGATGCCGCTTTAATGCTGTTCGATGCCTGCAGGGACTGGCTTAAGGCAAAAGGAGCCGAAGCCATGGATGGCCCGATCAATTTCAGTGAAAATGATAATTTCTGGGGGCTGCTGGTCGAAGGATATATGCAGCCATCGTATGGAATGAATTATAATTTCCCTTATTACAAGGATCAGTTTGAAGCTTATGGCTTTTATAAATATTACGAGCAGGTAACAAACCATCTCGACCTAAAAAAGCCTTTCCCGGAACGTTTCTGGAAGATTGCCGACAGGATCCTGGCCCGGCCTGAGTATCAGGTCAAGCATTTCGAATATAAACATGCCGAAAGATATATTGCCGACCTTATCAAGGTATATGATCAGGCATGGGTTTACCATGAGCATTTTCAGCCACTGGAATTAAAGGTCGTTTTTGAAAGTTTAAAAAAAGCGAAGCCTATTCTGGAAGAAAAATTTATCTGGTTTGCCTATCATAACGATGAACCTATTGCCTTTCTGGTCATGTTGCCGGATTTGAACATGATCCTGAAGAAGTTGAACGGGAAAATGAACCTCTGCAACAAGTTAAAGTTCCTTTATTATAAGAAAAACAAAGCCATGACCCGTACCAGGATCACGGTTATGGGTGTTGTTCCGCAATATCAGAGGCATGGTATCGAATCGGCCATTTTTAAGAAGATGGATCAGGTGATGAAGAAAAAGCCTCACTATGATACGATAGAGATGTCGTGGGTTGGTGATTTCAATACGAAGATGCGTGCACTGCACGAAGCGGTAGGTGGTACTTTTGCCATGCGGCATTTCACTATGCGTATGATGTTTGATGGTTCAACGGAATCCAAACGTTCAGGTTATATTGATCTGGGAGCGGGAAAGGAATAAGATAAAAGTTCCATTCATTTTCGGCTAAAAATGAAAAGAGCTGCCTGGTCAAGCAGCTCCTTTCAAAATAAACAAAACCAAATCTTTATAAGGCAAGTAACTATTAGCAAAAAGGATGCCAAAGCATAAGTAATACGTTATCAGTTCCTTATATTTTTAGCACCAGGCCATTCATATCCCCTTTCGGGAAAGGCATTCCCATTATGAGACACATCCTGGATTTCTGGTTCATATTTGCCAATGATATCCTGAACAATCAACCCCATTATTTTGTTATTAATTCATCTAATAACAGCTAAAAATGGAAGGTAAAAAAGTATTGATCACCGGTGCTACCGATGGTATTGGAAAACAGACTGCCATTAAACTGGCAAAACTGGGTGCAACGCTTATCCTGCATGGCAGGAATAAAGCCCGCGGACAAAGGCTCATTGAAGAGATTAATAAGATTGGGCCCGGGAATGCAAGTTATGTAAATGCTGACCTTAGCTCACTCGGAAAGGTGCTGAAACTATCTCAGGAACTTCTTGCCGGGCACGATCACATTGATGTGCTTATAAACAATGCCGGTGTGTTCCAGCGTGAACAAACATTTTCGGAAGATGGCTATGAACTTACCTTTGCCGTGAACCACCTGGCTCATTTTTCCCTGAGCCTGCATATGTTGCCACTGCTAAAAAAATCAAAGCAGGGAAGGATTATCACGGTGAGTTCTGTAGCCCACAATAATAGTCCCAGGATTGACTTTGACGATATGCAGGATATCAATGCATATATTGATTATAGTGCCTATTCCCTGTCGAAACTGGCTAATGTTTTATTCTCGAACGAACTGGCTTCTAAATTGAAAGATAGTACGATTACCAGCAACAGCCTGCATCCCGGTGTGGTCACAACGAAACTTCTGTACGAAGGCTTTGGTATTTCCGGAAGCACCGTAGAACAGGGGTGTATGACATCGGTATTCCTGGCCTCTGACGAGTCCGTCGCTACCACATCGGGGAAATATTTTTCCGACAGCAAAAAGACTGAGCCCTCAGCCTTTACCTACGATCCTACAGTCAAAAAAAATCTTTGGAGTCTGAGTGAGGAAATTACTGGCATCAGGTTTGATGATTTTAAGTAATTTTGTAATCGAATAAAAATATTAATCTGTCATCCCGCGCAGAGTCGAGGGGTTACTAAAAAAACAATAACGGATGAATAAGATGCACCTATCCATACTATTTGCAGCTCTTTTTACAAGCCTGTGTCTCTTCACATTTTCTCAAAACCCGGACATCACAAGCCAGGAATTGGAACAACATATTGGATTCCTTGCGTCAGACGATCTTGGTGGCCGCCTGCCTGGTACTGAAAATGATCAGCAGGCTGCAGATTATATTGCAGGGGAGTTTAAGCTGGCCGGGATGAAATTGCTCGGCGAGAATGGCTTTCAGTACTTTGATGTTGTAACGGGTGTAAGTGCAGGGAAAAACAATGCGTTCAGGTCTGGTGATGTTGAAGGCCGTGTGAAGAAGGACTTCATACCGCTTTCGTTTTCAAAAAATATATCCCTGGAGGCAGAAGTGGTATTTGTAGGTTACGGTTTCCAGGTGGAGAATGATACATTGAAGTGGGATGATTACGAAAATGTTGATGTAGAAGGAAAATGGGTGATGATCATGCGTGGAGAGCCCGGTGAGGAAAATCCGGGCAGCCCTTTTGCGGCAAATATCGGACTCAGGGAAAAGGTGCTCACAGCAAAGGACAATGGAGCTGCCGGTGTACTCTTTGTTTCCGGCCCATCGTTCGATGAAGATGATGCCCTGATGCGGATGTTCTATGATAAAACCACTTCTGATGCCGGGGTTCCGGTATTTCATATCAAACGAAAACTGGCTGATCCCCTGATAGGCGTAACGGTATCCACCATGGAGGATAGTATTCAGAAAATAAGAACCCCTGTATCCTTTAATAATAAAATAAGCCTGTATGCTGAATCGGATGTGATACACAAGAAAGTCAGGACCATGAATGTTGTTGGAATAATTAAAGGAAATGATCCTGTGTTGAAGGATGAGATTATTGTGCTCGGGGCTCATTACGATCACCTGGGTCTGGGTGGTCCGGGATCAGGATCCAGAGAGCCGGATACATCTGCTGTGCATAACGGTGCTGATGATAATGCTTCCGGTGTTGCAGGTATTATAGAGATTGCTGAGAAGATCGCGGCTCAGAACAAAGAACTGAGAAGGAGTATCGTGGTGGTTGCCTTTGGAGCAGAGGAAATGGGCCTGATCGGCTCAAAATACTTTGTGGAAAATCCCATTATTGACATGGACAGAATAGTGGCCATGTTCAATTTCGATATGATAGGGCGTCTGAATGATGATAGATCTGTCGCCTTTGGCGGAACAGGGACATCAAAAGAAACAGAAGACCTGCTGAACAAATATCTTGAGATCCATGAGATGAAAGGGTCTTTTTCATCGGAAGGCTTTGGCCCCTCCGACCATGCATCATTTTATGCTGAGGATATACCGGTATTCTTTATCTCCACCGGGGCACATTCCGATTACCATACTCCGCAGGATGATATTGAATTCATCAATTTTGAGGGCCAGAAATCCGTTTCTGACCTCTCTTTTGATCTAGTGATGGATGTGGCCAACAGGGATGAGGCGCTGACCTATCAGGAGGCAGGTGCGAAAACACGTTCTACCAGGATGAACTTTAAGATCACCCTTGGTATCGTTCCCGACTTTACCTCCAGTGAGAACAACGGACTTGGTGTTGGTGGCGTGAGGGCCGATGGTCCCGCGGATCAAGGGGGAATGCAGAAAGGGGATGTAATCACAGCCCTTGATGGCATGGAGGTTACCAATATCTATGATTATATGGCCCGCCTCAAGAAGCTGAAATCTGGGCAGATCATCACTGTGGATGTGATGAGAGATGGCGAAAAGGTAGTGCTGCTGGTACAACTTTAAAACATTCTTTGCGTTTTTCTATCTTTGCGCATTATCTTGTATCATGTTCGACTTTCTGACCACATCCTTTATCCTTAAATTTCTCAAGTTCGCCGCTGTCGGATTTAGCGGCCTTCTTGTCGACTATGCCTTTACTTATATTTTCAAGGAATGGCTCAAGGTGCAGAAGTATGTGGCCAACTCCATCGGCTTTACCATTGCAGCAAGTTCCAACTATTTACTGAACAGGGTGTGGACTTTTGAAAGCGATAATCCTGATATTGCAATGGAATATTCAGAGTTCCTGATCATTTCTATTATAGGGCTGGGCCTGAATAATCTGATCCTATGGCTTATTGTCAAAAGGTTTAAGACCAACTTTTACCTGGCTAAATTCTTTGCAATTATCGTTGTAACACTGTGGAATTTCCTGGCAAATTTCTTTATCACCTTTAACCAGGGATAAACAAGGGCATAAAAAAAGTCATTTCGACCGAAGGGAGAAATGACTCTTGTTAGGAATAGAATAGATAATACTATTCTCCGTATACTTCAAATTTCATATCAACAGTAACATCCTTGTGGAGTCTGATCTTGGCGATATATTCGCCCAGTTCTTTGATCGAGTCACCATCAACATTAATATCTTTCCTGTCAATGTCGAAGTTGTGCTGTTCCTTGATCGCGTTGGCGATCTGAATGTCGTTCACTGATCCAAAGATCTTTCCTGAGGTACCGGCTTTTGCAGCAATCTTGATCTGCAGTGCACCCAGTGCTTTACCGAGTTCTTCAGCTTCCTTCAGGATCTTCTCTTCCTTGTGGGCTTTTTGTTTCTTGTCTTCAGCAAGAACTTTTTTGCTTGATTCTGTTGCCAGAGCAGCCATCCCCTTAGGGATAAGGTAGTTTCTTCCGTAACCGTTCTTAACGGAAACGAGGTCGTTTTTGTATCCCAGACCGGGAATATCTTCTTTAAGAATAACTTCCATTTCTAGTCCTCCTTATTTTAAAAGGTCAGCAACGTAAGGCATCAGGGCAAGGTGACGGGCGCGTTTCACGGCCTGTGACACTTTTTTCTGATACTTGGTTGAAGTCCCGGTAATCCTTCTGGGAAGGATCTTACCTTGTTCGTTAACAAATTTTAAAAGGAAGTTAGCATCCTTATAGTCTATGTATTTGATCCCGCTCTTTTTGAAGCGGCAATACTTTTTCTTTTTGGTATCGACTGCTATCGGAGTCAGATACTTGATGTCACCACTGTTTTGTGCCATTGTTTAAAATTTTAAGGTTAAAAAAGATTAGGCTTCAGGTTCAGCGACTTTTTCTTCAGCGGCTTTCTTCCTTTTCTTTTCGTTGTACGCAATGGCGTGTTTGTCCAGCTTCACGGTGAGGAAACGGAGTATGCGCTCATCCCTTTTGTACATCAATTCAAATTCTTGCAGTTCTTCTCCATCAATTTTGTATTCGAAGAGGTGATAGAACCCGGTTGATTTTTTCTGGATGGGATAGGCGAGTTTCCTCAAACCCCAGCTCTCATCGTGAGCGATCTCAGCCTTTTTGGCCTTTAGATGGCTCCGATATTTATCAACCGCTTCCTTCATCTGTTCATCAGACAAAACGGGAGTCATAATGAAAACGGTTTCGTACTGGTTCATGCTTGTATTAAATTAATTATTAATGAATAATAAATCCGTTTGTTTAAAAACGGAGTGCAAAATTAGTATAAATTCTCTAATTAGCAAATAAATTTAAGCTCAAATGTAGTGCTTTCTGAACCTGGTTCGAGGGATGGGGGATAAGGTTCGAGGAAGTTCTCCTCGTCCCATGCCCCCCGTCCCCCGTCCCGGTATATCATACTGATGATGTTGAGGACAGGAGCATGTCACAAATGAACCATGCTGCTCTTCCATCACCATAAAGTGGAGGGAAGGAAGCCGGTGGTTTATTTTTGAAGTGATCGTATGCTGAGAGGATCTTTTTTTCATCGGCATCAGCAATTACGGCACTGCCATTTTCAACGATCTCTACCCACTCGGTCTCTGGCCTGAGGATGATGCATGGCTTGTGATAGAAGTAGGACTCTTTCTGAACACCACCCGAATCGGTCATGATAAGTGAAGCATGTTTTTCCAGCATGATCATCTCCAGGAAGGAAACCGGTGGGATGAGTCTGATATAATCTGACGACCGGATCTCATCCAACAGTGCCTTATCTGAATGCCGTTCAAGCATTTTCAGGGTCCTGGGATGCAAAGGAAGGACAACAGTTTCTGCTTTACCGATCTTGATGATGGCAGAAAAGATCGACTGCAGGCGGTCAGGGATGTCGGTATTATTATCGCGATGGATGGTGGCCAGTATGAATTGCCCATCTTCAAGGTCTAATCTTTCTATGATATCCGATCTCTCCTCGGCAATATCAGAAAAATACTGCGCATTGTCGTACATCACATCTCCGCAATGAAACACTCCCGGCTGATTGATTGAATAAGGAGCTGTTGCATTGATGAGGAATCCTTCCTTCGAAAGGTTTTCGATACCGGTACTGCTTGGGCTGAATAAGAGGGTGGAGCAATGGTCACAGGTAATGCGGTTGATCTCTTCAGGCATGGTCTTGTTGAACGACCTCAGGCCTGCTTCGATATGGGCTACAGGAACCCCCAGCTTCACGGCGGCAATGGCCCCTGCCAGGGTAGAATTGGTATCGCCGTACAGCACCAGCCAGTCAGGCTTTTCACGTGCTATCGCTACTTCTATCCCTTCTATCATGGCAGCGGTTTGCCGGGCGTGGGTGTCAGATCCCACACTCAGGTTATAGTCCGCTTCCGGTATTCCCATCTCATCAAAGAACACCTGCGACATATTCTCATCGTAATGCTGCCCGGTATGCAGGATAATCTCCTGTATCTGGTCTGCATAGTCGGTCCGTATCGCCCTTGACAGGGCCGCGGCTTTTATAATTTGCGGTCTGGCACCTATGATTGTCAGTATCTTTAACATGCGTTTGATTTGGGAGTCAAAGATACTTTTTTTGAGTGAATTCGAGAATTTGAGAATACGGGAGTCAGAGAAAATTATCAAAATGACCACTTCTCCGGCTTTCGGCTCATATTGACTAATTTTCCGATAATATTGTCATATGATTTATACAGATTTTTATGGTTAGATGTATCGATGTAGTTTAATTCCAACGCAAAATCTAACCATGTTTGCGTTTCAGCAGCTTCAGAAATACAATCATTCAATTTGGCTACAAAATACTTCGGATAAATTCTCTTTCTATATGCTTCCGATAAATTTGCGCAGACAGACCTGGAAGATCTTCTTATTTGGTCAGTAAGGGAATATATTTCTTCCCTTGGAAATGATTTAGTTAATTCATAGATGGTAATAGCCGTTTCAAATGCCATTTGATATACAACCAGGTCCTTATGAGTTTTTATCATATTCATTATAATTAAGTTATGTTGTCTCGTACTCACGTACTCTCGTATTCTCGTATTCTCGTACTCTCGTATTCACGTATTCTCGTACTCTCGTATTCTCGTATTCACGTACTCTCATAAAAGTCCCTCGTCTGCAAAACTAAAATAGCTGTCATCACCGAGGATGATGTGGTCGATTACGGGTAGGTCTAGGAAGGACCCGGCCTTTTTTAGCTTTTGTGTAAGGCGGATATCGGATTCACTGGGTTTGATGTTGCCGGAAGGATGGTTGTGGCAAAGGATCAGAGAGGCTGCATATTGTTCCAGGCCCGTTTTGAATATCTTCTTGGGGTCGGCAACGGTGCCTGAAAGGCCTCCCTGGCTGATGCAGATGCTGTTAATGATCTTGTTTCCCCGGTTCAACAGCATGATCCAGAATTCTTCATAGCTGGAATCCTGTAGTAAGGGTTTGAAAAAAGCGTAAACATCCCTGCTGCTTGATACCTTCTTCCGGGCCAGGCCTTGTTCAGACCCCGAACGGTTAGCCAGCTCCAATGCAGCGATAAGAGACACGGCCTTGGCTTCACCAATACCCTTGTTTTTCATGAGGTCAGCCACAGATAGGCGCGACAGCTCTTTAAGCTTGCCGCCGGCGGCTTTTAATATGTGTTTCGACAACTCTACCGCCGTGTGCTCTTTGGTACCCGTACCGATAAGGATGGCAATAAGTTCGGCATTGCTCAGGGCGCGCTTGCCCTTCATCTGTAGCTTTTCCCTGGGACGGTCATCCTCTGCCCAGAGCCTGATTGGAATATTTTTGTGATAGTCAGTCATAGTAGTCCTCCTGACTATTAATACCCAAAAACAAAAAAAGTCCCACCTGAAACAGATGGGACTTTTCAATATCTTATCAGATCAATTACATTGAATTGACGTGTTTTGTTAATTTTGATTTGAGGTTGGCAGCTTTATTCTTATGAATAATTGACTTCTTGCTGAGATTGTCAATCAACGACAGGATGCCCGGAAGTTGTTCTTCGGCTGTTTTTTTATCGTCCATGGTCCTGAATTTCCTTACTGCGTTTCTCATGGACTTGCCATAATAACGGTTGTGGACCCTTCTTTTTTCGGTTTGCCTGATCCTCTTTAAAGCTGATTTGTGATTAGCCATCTTCTTTGTTTCTTTTTTGTTAATCCCTCATTTTGGGGGTGCAAAGATAAAACTAATTTTATTTCTACCAAAGAAATGAAATAAATATTTCTGAATCCTTGCTGCCCTTTAACAGTAGACAGTAGGCAGTAAACAGTAGGCAGTAGGCTGCATCCAGTATCCAGCATCCAGTATCCAAATAACTCCTGCTCCTCTCAAAAACTACTCAACTTGCAAGACATCTATTTTATTCGTATATTAGTGACTCGCAATTAATTCAAAACCAAATTAATAATTAAACCAGATTATTATGAAACTAAGACTAAGATTTTTATTTGGCATGATGTTGATTATGCCTGTCCTTGCTTTTTCACAGAACCAAAACTGTGTCGATTTTGAAACCCTGACACTTGGAACCAACTACGGTAACGGGATCAACGCTCAGGGGGAGGTGATCTTTACACAGAGTGATATTCCTGTTTCGGTTGAGTATTTTGAATGGACCGGTGGAGGGGGAATGTTTGGAACAGCGAATGTAATGGATGGAACAAGCGTATTCGGAACCATGAATTCGATGTGGACCAACAATATCAACCTGGGCTTTGATTTTACCGGTATCGGTTATGTGCCCAACAGGGTGTCGTTCGATTATGCAGATTTTGGTGGCAATGAGAACATATCTGTAAACGGGGAGCCCATTTTTGCCGGGGAACTGGATATGGCCCCTATGCCACCGGGAATTTCAATGGTGATTACCAACATGGGAACATATATGAAGGCTACGCTATACGGCCCTGTCACCAAATTGATCGTGGGCGGACAGGAATTCCAGCTGGATAATATCTGCGCCATGCTGGTAGAGGACACCGGTCCATGCGTTGAATTTGAAACACTGCCAATGGGACAGGAATACGGCAATGGCTTTAACCTCCAGGGTGAGGTGATCCTGACTGAGAATGGAATAGATGTGAGTGTGGAATATTTCGACTGGCTTGGTGGCGGCGGAACTTTTGGCAACTGCCAGGTCATTGATGGTACATCCTATTTCAATACAGGTCAGGCCATGTGGACCAGCAACATTAACCTGAAATTCGACTTTACCAATTATACGTATACGGTAAACTGGGTGTCATTTGATTTCTACGACGGGGGAGGTGAAGAGAACTTTTCCCTGAACGGACAACCAAACTTTGTTGGTGAGATCGAAGACTGGATGCTTCCACCACAATTTACCCTTGGGATCACCGATATGGGAACATATAAACACTGTGTGATCTCAGGAAATGCGGTCATTACATCTTTCCAGTTTGGCGGACAGGAATATGCAATCGATAATATTTGTGCCGGTTATGTGGATGATCCGGGTGATTGTGTTGACTTTGAATACCTGGCCATGGGAGCAACATTTGGCGATGGTTTTGATCCAATGGGTTCAATGATCTTTGAAGAGAATGATATACCAGTATTTGTAGAATGGTTCGAATGGGTCGGCGGAGGTGGAACCTTTGGTAACTGCCATGTAATCGATGGCGATCCTACCTATGGAACAGGACAAGCCATGTGGACTAGCAACATTAATTTGAGGTTTGAGGTGCCGACATATCCAGCATCAACATGGATTACTTTTGATTATTCAGACTTTGGAGGTAATGAAAATATTGGCGTAAACGGACACCCACTTTTTGTTGGTGAAATATCGGCTGCAGTACTACCTGCCGGGTTTGCCATGAGTATTACAAATATGGGAGCCTATAACCAGGCTACGATCCAATATAGTGATGGTATAATTACTGAGCTGGTTATTGGTGGGCAGGAGTTTACGATCGATAATATCTGTCCTAGCCGAAATGTCGGTGTTGATGACCTATACGATGAGAATAAGAAGGTCTCCCTAGGACAAAATTTCCCAAATCCCTTTAGCAGCCATACCGTAATTCCATTTGGGGTTACAGAAACTACCGATATTACCCTCATTGTTTATGACCAACTCGGTAGAGAAGTTGCTGTGCTTGCAGATGCGGCATTTGGTCCCGGAGATTATGAGCTGAACTGGGACGCTTCCACTGTGACAAAGGGCATTTATTTCTACCAGTTGAGAACAGGAACCGATACCCAGACAAGGAAGATGCTGGTAGAATAAGTAGAACCAGCATAACTTTGAAGATCGAAAATCGAGAATCGAAAAACGAAGACCGATTATTAAGTCTCAAGTCTCGAATCTCGAATATCAAGTATCGAATATCATACTCCCGGTACCCGGTACCTGGTACCCTGTACCTAATACCATATTATCATGTCTAAATTCGCTGACATACATTGCCATCCCAGTCTGCACCCCTTTGCATATGACTACGTTGGCAAGAAGAAAAATGAGAATGTCTGGGATGAAGATCGTCCCAAAGTAAAGCAACGCAAAAGCGCCTTCCCTGAATATACACAGTCCGATTTCAGGACCATGGCCAGGGGAGGTGTGAAGCTTGCCTTTGTATCCATCTATCCTATCGAGCAGGGCTGGTTCAACCCAAAGGTCTTCGGGGAGGGAAATGTTGCCGATTTGCTGGCAAGGATTATCTCCAAACTGCCTATACAGTTTGTGAATGAGGTTCAAAGTGATGAATTTCGTTACTATGATTTTTTCTTCAAAGAATATCACTACCTGAATGAGGAGGATAGTATGCCTCACGATGTGGATGGAGAGGTTTACAGATATATCATTATTAAGCCTGGCGACGATATAGATGTCATCTTGAATTCGGAGAATACCATTGGCGTGATCATGACGGTTGAGGGGGCGCAGTCGTTCGTCGCTGCAGATGCAGAGATGATCGATAATGAGAATTTCAACCTGGACCAGACCCTCAGCCATATTGAAGCAATCAAGACATGGGATCACCCTCCCTTCTTTGTCTCCCTGTCGCATCACTTCAACAATGGATTTTGCGGACATGCCAGGAGTTTCCCGGGTATCGCTGCAAAAATGCTGGATCAGACCCTTCACCTGGATGATGAACTGAATGATAAAGGGCGCATGCTGATCGATTGTTTGCTGGGGATAGGTGATTATGAAGGAAATGGGCAACGGATCCTTATCGATACCAAGCACATGAGTATCAAAGCCCGCAGTGAGTATTACGACAAGATCAGTGCCTTCAATGAAAGGAAGGGGGATGCAGATAAGATCCCTATTGTGGTGAGCCATACCGGGTATTCGGGTCATGAAACTATGGAGGATGCCGCAAGAGTGCCGGATTCTGATGAGAAGTATAAGAGTTCAGGAATTTTCAACAACTGGAGCATCAACTTATGCGATGATGAGATCATCCACATATTTAATTCCAATGGCATCATGGGTTTGAATTTCGATGAGCGGATACTCTCCGGAAAGGCAGTGATGGATGACTATGATGAAAAATTCAAGAAGAAAGAAATTAAGAAGAGGAGCATCGAACTGCAGAAGTTCTGGGCGCAGCAGATGCTGAACAACATCCTGGGAATAGTCAATGTGGTGGTGAATTCAGGGCAGCTTGCTGAACCCGCCAAAGTAAGGATCTGGGATATGCTGGCCATTGGTACTGATTTCGATGGCATGATCAATGCTGAAGATGCATTCATCACGGCTGAGGAGTTCATCGATTTTAGGAATGTGTTGGAGGAAATCATACCCCTGCAGGATAACATTGGCCATTTGCTTCAGGGCTTATCTGTGGAGCAGGCCCTGGACAAGATCATGTATGAGAACGCTTACAACTTTGCCATGACCTATTACATGAATCCATGAATCCCTGATTGGTTGTAGTATAATTGTCAGTTAAAAAGCTGTCATTCAGGGGTTACCTTTTTCGTAAAAAGGGAATTAATAGATGTACTAAGCCGGCATCCAGAAATCCATTTTTTACTGCCGTAAAAAGGAAGGCCATGAAAATAGCAATTCGAGGATTCAAGGATGTCACTGTCATTGAACAGGAGGACATCCTTTATTGCAAAGCAGACGGCAGGTATACAGAGATATTTATTGGCAAGGACAGGTCGATCCTTACATCACGCTTGTTGAAGGAAATTGAATCGGCGCTGTCGAAGCGCAGTTTTTGTCGAATACATCATTCCTACCTGATCAACCTCAATCACATCACAGGGATACGGGGGCAGCGGAAGCTTATCCTTAAAGATAACATTGAGATCCCAATCGCCAAAAGAAGGAACAAAAACCTCTTCATCAGCATTGCAAACCTGAATATTGACTTTGTTTAGGGTTTGTAAAAATCTGATTCATGATAGCTTTCCGGATTGCTAGTGTTGATATCGTGCTACAGCTCATCGAATACGCCACTCTCCGACAAGGTAAACCTGATGTTAGTATAGACATTCGGGTAAGTCTCCATGAGGGTACAAATAAAAACCCCCACCTTAAAGGCGGGGTTTTTTGCTTTATACTCTGTAGCCCATAGGGGGATAAAACTCTAAATATCTAAAGAAAATTTATGCAAAGAAGAAAGTAAAAGAAGTGAAATAGGAAAGTTGAATGGTCACACAGGACTGACCAGGAAGAATTTTATCAACCTTTAACCTATAAGGATGATGTTGATCTGAATAAAAAATTTGTGGCTTGTCGAATTTTTTATAACTTTATCATGAATAAGTCTAGGTCGATTACGAAAATACTTTAACAAACTTCAGCAATTCCATAGTCTTCCTGTCGTTCAGGAATTGAGGCATTTGAAGCCAGGCAAGCAAAAAATAAGCGTAGACATGAATCACGCTTATCCGGGTGTTTACATTATATCTGTTAAATCGGATGGTGGACTTCTTGGTGTTAAGAAGGTCATCAAAAGTTCCAATTGAGGATAAATGTTATGTTGTTTACGATTTACAGAAAATACACTCAACGTTGATGCAGCCCAACCAGCAATTATTCAAAATAAAAACTATGAAACGAATAATTTTACTGACCGTAGTTTTTCTGCCACTGTTCCTGGCAGGACAGCAAGCGATCATCGTTGATCACAATTGTTTAGATCTTGATGATATTCCTGATGAATATATTGAGAGCGCAAAAGCCAATTTATGGATTGGCTATGGACATACCTCCCATGGCAGTCAGCTTACCGCAGGCATGAGCGCTCTGGAAAGCTATTTCGTTGATGGCACCTATGATTGGAGTCTTGACGGAGGCCCTGGTGAACTGCACCTGGATGACGGAGGGAGTGGGTACCTTGGGAATGATTGCGGTACTGTTGGATGGGATATTGATACACGCGAATACCTGGATGCTTTTCCCGGGTGTAATGTGATAATCTGGTCATGGTGTGGACAGGTAAACAGTGTTGACCTGCAAAGCCATTACCTGGATCCGATGGAACAACTCGAATTGGATTATCCGGATGTACAGTTCGTTTATATGACAGGTCATCTTGAAGGCCTGGGGCCAGGGGGTAGTTTATTTTTGGCTAATCAGCAGATCAGGGACTATTGCATCGCAAATAATAAGATCCTCTACGATTTTGCTGATATTGAGAAGTATAGTCCTGATGCTGACACAAATTACCAGGATTATTGGGCAACTGATGAATGTAATTATAATCCTCCGAATGGTGGTACAGCTAATTGGGCCAACAACTGGCTTGCTGCGAACCCTGCTCATGAACTGACACAGATATCGCAATTATGTGGCACCTGTGCACATTCTGTATCACTTAATTGTACTAAAAAAGGCATAGCCACCTGGTTTCTCTGGGCAAGGCTCGCAGGATGGGAAGAGCCAGCATCAAATAGTTATGGTGTGTCCATTAATACCGATGGTACATCTGCGGATAATTCCGCCATGCTGGATGTAAAGTCAAGCGACAGGGGAATTCTAATCCCTCGTGTTACTTTGGATGATGCATCCACCACTAGTCCTATTTCCAGCCCTGCAACCGGATTGTTGATATACAATGAGAACGGGACCGAACCGATTGGCTTTTACCATTGGGACGACTCAGAGTGGCAAAAACTTTTTGATGCCAATGGCGACGATAAGGATTGGATATTAAGTGGGAACAATATGTACTCTGCAGTTAGCGGTAATGTTGGTGTAGGGACATCAACCCCGGCCTTTAATTTCCATATACTTGACGGAGCGCCCACATTGCTGATTGAAGCTAGTGAAGAAGCTGATGCAAGCCTTCTTTTTAGGGATTATCAGGATGCTTCCACCCAAAACTTCGATATCACATTTAGCGCAGCTGATG
>JAOZTN010000014.1:0-43380 GCA_029942245.1 Bacteroidales bacterium
ACCCAGATCAATACGGGCCAGATGATGAGCCAGATAATTTCTGTTGTATACATAGGAGTATTTTTTCAGTTTAGTAAATGTGTGTATCCTCATCCTCCATTTCCTCAGCCGTGATCTTCTTGTTGCTAATGGCTTTCCAGGCATACCAGATATAGGCCACCACAAATGGAACCATCAGCGATACATAGCTCATGGCGGTGAGGGTGTAATGACTTGATGATGCATTCTCAATGGTAAGCGAACTCTGGATATCTGTATAAGAAGGATAGAAGGCTGTGTTATTGAACCCGGCTACCAGGAAGAGGGCAAATATCGTGAGGAATGTACCAATGCCGCCATGCCAGAGCACCTTGTTGTGACATTTCTTATAATCCATGAGTGGCCTGATAATTCCAAGCAAAACAATCAGCACACCCAGGATAAAGATCACCAGTACTACAGGCATCTCCAACAGGTTGTGCAGGTATTTATATGCTTCCATGGTGACCATTTTGCTTTCCGGGTCAACAGCATAGCCTTTCATAAGCAGCAGGTTGGCCACAAAGAAGAGGAAGAAGACGAGGAATGGGGCTGCATTCATGATAAGCTTCTTTTTCAGCCTGGCATTGATGTTCTCTTCATCCACCGATTTCATGAAATACTGTATCGCCAGAACCCTGGCCAGGAAGAATACAGCAAGGCCAAGCGATAGGTTCACAAATGTCTCATATCTGGCAAAGTTAAAGGCCAGTTCCAGCCCACGGTAGGGTGTTTCCCATTCTACCTGGTTCATCATATTAAGCCTGAAGGGTGAACCGGTGAAGAAAGTAGCTACTGCTGTACCCACCAGCACGGTGCCCAGTAAGCCGTTTACAAACAGGAAGCCTTCGTAGGTCTTTTTGCCCAGGAAGTTTCCTGCCCTGCTCCGGTATTCATAGGCTACAGCCTGAATAATGAATGCAAATAGTATGAGCATCCATACCCAGTATGCACCTCCGAAGCTGGTGGCGTAAAACAAGGGGAAGGATGCAAAGAATGCCCCGCCAAATGTTACCAGGGTAGTAAACGTAAATTCCCATTTACGGCCAAGGGCGTTGACCAGTATGGTGCGTTCCATATCTGTCTTTCCAAGGCAATAGATCATGGTCTGGCCACCCTGAACAAACATCAGGAAAACCAGTATCGCAGCAAGGATGGACACGATGATCCACCAGTACTGCTGTAATGCTAATAATGATAGTGTTTCAAACATCTTATTGTCCTCCTTCTTTAGGTCCTTTTTTAATGACTTTAAACATGATCTTCAGCTCTGCGATCAGCAGTACTGTAAAGGTCACCACAAACATCCAGAATGTGATCTGTACATTGCTGGCAGAATTCTTGGTAACCGCTGCAATAGTAGGCATCAGATCCTGGATTACCCAGGGCTGCCGTCCCATTTCGGCCAGCAACCATCCGGCCTGCTGTGCTATGTATACCAGCGGAATGCCGAGAATAGCTGCCCAGAGTATCCATTTCCTGCGTTCCAGCTTTCCATTGAGCACATTGATAAGTGAAAGAATAAAAATGAGTAAGAAATATCCTGAAAGGATAACCATTGCATGGAATGAGTAGAAAGAGATCGGGACACTCGGTATCAGATCTCTTGGATCGTCATAGTATCCATAGCCGAAATAAGCGAAATAATTGTCGAGCCATACCTGGTTGGAAAAGAGTGCTCCCAGTGAATCGGCTTTTTCCTGGAATGCTAATCTTACCATTTCATTGCCCCTGCTTTCTTCAGCGATCTTCTTCGCTTCTTTGTAACTGTACAGGGTGTTGATGGCGATCCGTCCTCTTTCCATACGCTCAGGGTAAGAAAGTATAACATCGCCATTTTTTTTGGTATAACCATTCACCAGGTCTTTGATGCCGGGCACATAGGCGCCTGCTTCAAGGAAGGCCAAATACGACAACATATCAGGGATCTCCAGAGAGAAGGCAAACTTTCTTTCATTCACGTTTGCTACATCGGGTTCAACCTTTTCCATGAAACCTATGGCTACAAGTGGTGCGTTAGTTTGTCCTTCGTACATCCCTTCCATGGCGGCAAATTTCATGGGCTGTTTGTCGGCAACCTGCCTGGCTGATTCATCACCGGCATGAATGTTCATCAGGGACATGATCAGTCCAAAGACTGCAGCAACAACGATGCTTCTTTTCGCGAAAACAGTGTGACGCTTCTTGAGCAGGTACCATGCGCTGACACCGATCACAAAGATGGCAGCCAGTACATATCCTGAGGTAATGGTATGCAGGAACTTGTTGATGGCAACAGGGGAGAAAAGTATATCCCAGAAATTCATCATTTCATTACGGGCTGTCTCGGGGTTGAAACGCATGCCAACAGGATTTTGCATCCATGCATTGGCAACCAGTATCCATAAGGCAGAGAGACTGGCTCCAAAGGCAACCAACCAGGTAGAAAGCAAGTGGAATTTCTTGCTCACTTTATTCCAGCCAAAGAACATGATTGCTATGAAGGTAGACTCCATAAAGAAGGCCATGATACCTTCGATGGCCAGCGGGGCACCGAATATGTCGCCCACAAACCACGAATAATTCGACCAGTTTGTTCCGAATTCAAATTCCAGGATGATCCCGGTTGCTACTCCGATTGCGAAATTGATCCCAAATAATGTCATCCAGAATTTAGTGATCTTTTTCCACTCAGGATTGCCAGTCTTTACATAAATAGACTCCATTATGGCAATAATGAAAGCCAGGCCAAGGGTCAGGGGTACAAAGATCCAGTGAAACATGGCTGTCACTGCAAATTGTAATCGCGACCAGTCGACCAATGTCAAGTCAACATTTTCCATAGTACTAATTGGTATTAGTTATTTGCTCTATAACGTGATCGCTCCGTTCCTCATCGGAATCGAAGTTGGTATTTAGAAAGTTAGGGAAGAAAAACAGTTTGAGAATGGCAAACATGATGAACAGCTTGATCAGGATGATTAACCACAGCCTTTTGCCGACAGGGCTGAGGTTGCTGAAGCCGTCGTAGTAGAAATTAAAAACCCGTGCAAAGACGTTTTTCTTCAAAACGCATTATTTTTTATAATCCGGCGAAAATATAAGTCTGTAATAAATTATAAATATTGTTTTTCTTGAATCAGAGGAGAACGATTGCTATTTCACAGGTTTTTTTGCTCTTTCTTGCATCTCAAGCATTTCGATCTCTCCGACCTCATAATCTTTGTCTTCAATCGCTGCTTTGATATCGTCTGTACTGATTACTGTTGGGTCAAACTTAACTTTAGCTTGCTCATATTCTAATGATACTTTAGCTTTTTTAACCCCCTCGAGCTCAGTCAGCACTGTGGTGATGGTATTAACGCAACTTTCGCAGTGCATACCCTTTATATCGATGACTGCAATCTGCAGTTCCTTTTTAACGGCCTCAACTTTTTCAGTTTCTTCCGTATTTGTCTGTTCTGTATTTACGCTAACATCGCAGGCAGTAAAGATGAATGTCAGGATGAGGAGAAATAAGATATTTTTCATGTTTGGAGATTGTTTAGTTCGATAACAAATCTAGTTATTTTCATTAACCCGGATGATTGGGCTTAAATAATGATCCTATGCTCTACCGTGGAGCAACCTCGATATCTTTCACATCTTCCATGGTGACATAACCACCGCCTGAACAGGCCGAAAAGGCTATGCCAAGACCGATGACAACAGCAAATAGCAATGTGACTTTTTTATCATTTTGGATTTATTGGTTTTTCAATTTAAAGTGTAAAAGTAGGAAAATATTAGCCTGGTTTTATTATCTCCTCCTAGTGGCAGCATTCCATCTCGATAGGTTCTTCCTTGTCAAATTTAGGGCTCACATATTTTATACCCAGGTTCATGCCACGCAAAATAAAGAGAATCCCGATGATTACAATAAATATGGGAATAATCACCCTGATCTTATTCCGAAACTTCACGCTGATTACGTTTCCTAAAATTGAAAGGGCCATCATCACCGGGATGGTTCCCAGGCCGAATATGATCATGTATAAAATGCCATCTTTCACCTCACCACTCACGATTGCTCCGGCAATGGCTATATATACAAGCCCGCAGGGGAGGAAGCCGTTCAGTATCCCTATAGTAAAAAGGGATGAATATGACCTGATGGAAAACATCTTTCCAAATTTTCCCTTCAGACGGGAAATCATCTGATAGGTTGATTTTTCAAGGTTGACCTTACGAAATAAAACCGGAAAGAGGACCGACAATATCATAAGTACTCCGATGATGATGGAAACCCATTGCTGCAGCCCGCCTAAAGAAATGCCCTTGCCGATCAAGCCGAAGATAAAGCCCAGTATGCCATAGGTAATTGTACGGCCAATATTATAAATAAAACTGCTGGCAATGCGTTCCGTCCAGGTGTTGGTTTTCAGGGGTAGGGCAATGGCTATGGGGCCACACATCCCGATGCAGTGAAAACTCCCAAGGAGTCCCAGTACTAAAGCTGATATGTATTCCATTGGATCAATTGATTATTACTTGTTCCTGGAAATATTTAACACCCGCGGCAGTCCAGTCAAGTTTAATAATGTATTTACCAGGCAGCAGCTCTCCTGCCGGAAGGATCTGGGATGAATTCGAATCGAGTGCAATCTCGTAATAGATATCCTCTTTATCATCCGAAGGCCTGTAGATCAATATACTGCCTTTCACCTGCTTCTGGTCAAAGAATTCAGGGAAGCGAATGAAGATCAAAGAGTCTGCACTCAGCCCGATACTGACCTTTTCGGTCAGTGCTTCGGCGTTTGCTTGCTTTTCCATCTGGGAATCAAAGTTCAATTCCTTGGGGTAATAATCCTCTTCAACCAGCTTGACCTTCTGTGTGTTGGCAAATATTACAAATGAAATGATTGCTATCAGGAATAGAATGATAAAAATCAGAATCCCTGTTCCCCAGTTTATTTTCATAAAGTCTTACTTTTCCGGACCAATAAAGGTCGCTTTAGCTGTATCGATCAATATCCCTTCACTGTAAATGCCAACTTCGATGTCCAATTTGTGGCTTGTTACATCTGCATTGTTCAAATATATAAAAAATACAGATTCACCGATACTCTGGCCAGGCACAAGGATGCTTTCACCGATGATCTGAATCTCACCGTCCTGCGACAAGAGCTTTAGCTCTACAGGTAAATCATAATTGGTTTTATTTATCAGCTTAATGTTGTACAGGTTGCTGATCCTGTTGTCAGTTTGTTCCTGATACAGCGATCCTGCTGCACGCATAACGGTGGCCTCAATATCGCTACGTGAAAGCAAAGAGTAGTTAACAATACCAAGGAGAACAACGAGCACAGCTGTATAAGCTATGGTCCTGATGGAGAATTTGAACTTCTCCCGTTCAGCGATCATCTTTTCTGAAGCATATCGAATAAGTCCCGGCTTCATGCCTATGGCCTTCATCTGAGAATTACAGGCATCAATACAACAGGCACAATTGATGCATTCAAGCTGTGTTCCATTGCGAATATCGATCCCGGTGGGGCATACCTGTACGCATTGTTGGCAATTGATGCAATCGCCCAGCCCAAGCGCTGACCTGTCCTCATTTTTGTGAAAAGTGCCTTTTGGATCCCCTCTTTCATAGTCATATGAGATCACAATACTGTTCCTGTCGAGCAGCACACCCTGAAGCCTTCCGTATGGGCATACAATGGTACATACCTGCTCGCGAAACCATGAAAAGATGAAGTAGAATACGGTCGAAAAAGCAAGCATCCCGGCCAGGCCGATAATATGATCCCGGGCATCGCCCGTAACAATATCTTTCCAGGCATCCACTCCAATGATGTACATCAGGAAGAAATTGGATACAGTGAAAGAGATCAGGTAAAATATGGCATGCTTGATTCCTTTCCTGATAATTTTATTTGCATTCCAGGCTTGTTCATTAAGCTTTTTCTGAGCATGCTGGCTCCCTTCGATCCAGTATTCTATTCTTCTGAAAACAACTTCCATGAAAACTGTTTGCGGACAGGCCCAACCGCACCATATCCTGCCATATGTCACGGTAAACAAGATGATAAAAACAATCATAGAGATCATTGCCAGGAAGAAGAGGTGGAAGTCCTGGGGCCAGAACTGAACCCCGAAGATGACAATTTTTCGTTCGATAAAATTAAGAAGAAGCAATGGTTCCCCGTTAATGGTAATGAAGGGAGTGGCAAAGAATATTGCTAACAGAATGATGCCTGCCAGGTTGCGGGCGGAAGTAAATTTCCCTTTAGATTGCTTTGCATACACCCACAAGCGTTTCCCTTTTTCATCGATCGTTGCCAGCTGATCGCGAAATGATGTTTTTTCTTGTTCTTCTTTTTTAAACTGTACCATGTGCTAAAGATAATGCGGAAAAAAAACAAGTAGCAACCCCATGGCTGCTACTTGATCATTAAAAAATATGTTTCAGATCAGGTCAGCGTAAGAAGCCTAATTGCATACTTCTCCCTGCGGCTCTTTGGGGTTCGGTGGATCAGTGCCTTGCAGGCTCAGGATAAAGCTTGCTACCTGCTGAATCTGGACAGGCGGAAGCTGACTTTCCCAGGAGATCATCCCCTTTTCCGGGACACCCACTACAATAATGTTGTAAAGGTCTGATATGTCGCAGCCATGGATCCAGTACTCATCGGTCATATTCGGCCCAACCAGGCCCTGTCCTTCTGCCAGGTGACACACCGCACATTGGTTGTCATATATTACTTTGCCTGCCGCCATACTGGCTTCATCAGTCAATAAAGTAACTGTAGAAGCATCAAGCATGGAACCGTTACCCGGCTTGCTGTATTTCAATTTGGCGTCGGCCATTTCGATATCATACTCCTCGTGCTGTAAAACACCCCAGCCAGTCACATGATAACGTAAAACATATATTACGCTGAAGATAATGGTAAAATAAAACAACCATAACCACCATTTTGGCAGATTATTATCGAGTTCCTTGATCCCGTCATAATCATGATCTTCAATTATCTTATCACCGGTCAGCTCGTCGGTTTCAAAATGAACACCTTTATGTTCTTCCATATCTTGAAATTTTTGGTTTTATAATCCAGATACTGTGCTATTGTCATCTTCGAGGGGGATCTTCCCATTTGCCTTTACCGTTTGTTTGTCAAGTTTAAGTACATAAACCAACATGGCGCTAAAGAAAACAAAGAATATAAGCAGGGCGATGATCGTGAAGATCTCCACCCCCTCGATAGATTCCAATTGCTGTATTACTATTTTCATACTTCTAATTTATTGATCCGAAAAGGAACTACTTTGTTTGATGAATATCCACACCCAATCGATGCAGGTATGCGATCAAAGCAATGATTTCGCGATCAGCCTCTACGTTGATCCCCGATTGCTTGAGGTTATTGGCTATCTCTGTAGCCTGCTTCAAGAGCTCCTCTTTGGCGATCTCGTCAAATCCTTCTGGATATGGTACCCCGAGAGTTTGCATAACGCGAATTTTCTTTGCAGTTGTGCTGGTGTTCAGTTGATCAGAGATCAGCCAGGGGTATGCCGGCATGATCGACTGAGAACTTACACTGCGTGGATCCAGCATATGGTTATAGTGCCATGAATCCGGCTTAAACATTTTGCCGGTCTTCACACCTGAACGGCTCAGGTCGGGCCCATTCCTTTTCGATCCGTACTGGAAGGGATGATTATACACCGTTTCACCGGCTTTGGTATAATCCCCATAACGTTCGGTCTCTGACCGGAACGGCCGTACCATTTGCGAATGGCAGGTGTAGCAACCCTCACGCACATAAATATCGCGCCCCTCCAGTTCGAGTGGGGTATATGGTTTAACGCTTTCTATTGTGGGTACATTCGACTTGATCAGGTAGGTAGGGATGATCTCTACCAGTCCTCCTATCAGTATGGCAACAAGGGCCAGGATCATGAACTGTATTGGACGACGTTCCAGCCACCTGTGCCAGCCTTCGCCTTTTCCTCTTTTACCTGTAACACGTGCCAGTGCAGGAGCAGAAGTAGCTTCATTGTTCTCAAAGCTACCGGCTTTCATGGTTTTTATGACATTATAGATCATAAACAGGAATCCAACAATATAAAGGGCTCCTCCAACTGCTCGCATGTGGTACATTGGCATGATCTGCGTTACTGTTTCCAGGAAGTTTGGATAAGTAAGGAAACCATCAGTGGTAAATTCTTTCCACATCAATGTTTGTACAATGGCACCCCAGTACAGTGGGATGGCATAAAAGATTATTCCAAGTGTGCCAAGCCAGAAGTGAGTATTGGCCATCTTCCTGGAATATAATTTGGTTTTGAATATTTTTGGTATCAGCCAGTATAGCATTCCAAAGGTCAGGAAGCCATTCCAGCCCAGGGCTCCTATGTGTACATGGGCTATCGTCCAGTCGGTATAGTGGGTAAGGGCATTTACGCTTTTTAGCGACATCAAGGGCCCCTCCAGGGTTGTCATACCATAGGCAGTAACTGCCACAACCATAAACTTCAGCACCGGATCCTCACGTACCCTGTCCCAGGCACCGCGAAGGGTCAGAAGTCCATTCACCATACCTCCCCATGAAGGTGCGATCAGCATAATGGAAAATACGGTTCCAAGTGTCTGTGCCCAATCGGGAAGAGAAGAATAAAGAAGATGGTGAGGCCCTGCCCAGATATAAAGGAAGATCAAAGCCCAGAAGTGAATGATAGAAAGTCTGTATGAGTATATCGGACGATTCGCAGCTTTAGGCAGGAAATAGTACATTAGTCCCAGGTATGGTGTTGTGAGGAAGAATGCAACCGCATTGTGTCCGTACCACCACTGTACAAGCGCATCCTGCACACCCGCATAAACGGGATAACTCTTAAATAAATCAACAGGTATTGCAATGGAATTGACAATGTGAAGAACGGCAACCGTGACAAATGTTGCGATATAAAACCATACGGCAACGTATATATGACTGGTTCTCCTTTTGACGATGGTTCCTATCATATTCCAGCCAAAAACTACCCAGATTATTGCTAAGGCAATGTCGATAGGCCATTCCAGTTCTGCATATTCTTTCCCGGTAGTGAACCCGGAAATGAAAGTCAATGCAGCAGCAACAATGATGAGTTGCCAGCCCCAGAAATGGATATAGCTCAGCAGGTCGCTGAACATTCTTGCTTTACTCAGGCGCTGCAGGGAATAATATACCCCGGTAAAGATTCCATTACCCACAAATGCAAAAATGACTGCATTTGTATGGACCGGACGAATCCTGCCAAAGGTTGTATAAGCCAGATCAAAAGATAGTTCGGGCCAGATGAACTGCAGAGCAAGCAGCAGTCCCACCAGGGTGCCGATAATGCCCCAGAATATCGTGGCAATAGCGAAATACTTTACGATCCTGTTGTCATACAAAAAGTTTTGATTTTCCATACGTTAGGATTTATTTGATTTATCAGGTTTATTGGTTGAAATCTCGGCTGGCGGAAGGTCTGGAGTTGTTGCTGGTTTTTCATCCTCGAAGAGAATCCGGACAGAAGGAGTGTAGTCATCATCGTATTGTCCGCTTTTAATGGACCATACAAAAGCAACCAAAAAGACGATGGCTACAACGAGACTAAACCCAATCAAGACTATTATAACACTCATATTGATACTTGAAGTAAAACAAAAATAGGATGTAATTGCCAAAAATAGAACTGATCAAACCACAAAGATGAGTTGCATAAGCTATTTAGAGGTGTTCTAAATATTATTAACTTCCTTATAAACTGAAATTTAGATGATTATGAGGTAATTAGGTATTCATATGCGTTAAATGGATGTTAGCTTAAATCCGGCCCGTTTGGCCAACAGGGTGGTGGTAATGGTCACGAATACTACAACGCTTACCGAACTCAGGGGCATGAGTATGGCTGAGACAATAGGAGTGAGGTATCCCATGGCAGCAAAAGAGATCCCAAGCACGTTATAAATGAATGAGATTATAAAACTGGCATAGACGACTTTCATGCTGATTTTCGTGAATCGGATAAAGCGTGAAAGGGATGAAAATTGTTTCGACTCAAGGATGCCATCACAGGCAGGTGAAAAGTGATAAATGTCATCGGCTATGGTGATCCCCACCTCACTTTCCTGCAGGGCACCGGCATCGTTCAGCCCATCACCGATCATGATCACTTTTTTACCCTCTTCCCTTAGCTTTCTGATATATTCAAGCTTATCGCCCGGGCTTTGCCTGAACCTCATATGGTCGGCATCCTTGAAGAGTGGGAGCAAATTATTGAGTTCCGAATCATTGTCACCCGAAAGTACGAACAGCTCAAAATGATCTTCAAGATCGTTTATAACAGCTTTCAGGCCGGGCCTGTACTTATTATTGATCAGGAAATATCCTTTTTTATCATCATTGAAGGAAACATACACACGCGTGGCATATGAACCTGTTGGGATAGAGGAGCCGGTAATGAACTTTTCCGACCCGACCTTGATGAGCGTATCATCCTTGCGTGCTTCAATCCCAAGACCCGGTATTTCGACAAATGAGTCGAGCTCAATGCCGCCTGATGCTTCAATCGATCGGTAAATGGCTGTACTCATGGGGTGGGTGGAATGCCTTACTACTGCTTTTACCAAATGTAATTCATCCTGATCCAGCTGGATATTCTTGCTTTCAACACTGAAGGCATTGTTTTGTGTGATGGTCCCGGTTTTATCAAAAACTATGGTGTCGGTTTTTGAAAGCTCTTCAATAACATCTGTCTTCTTAACGTAGAAACCATTCCTGCCGAAGATGCGCATGGTATTTCCAAATGTGAAAGGAATGGTGAGAGCTAGCGCGCAGGGGCAGGCGACAATCAAAATTGAAGAAAAGGCATTGAGCACTACTGAAGGATCAACAAAGGCCCAGACAATCGCTGTTAGAATGGCCAGGGATACGATACTGATGGTAAAGTATTGGCTGACTACATTTATAACGGAACTTGTCCGTGAACCTTCGCCATAAGAATGAAGATCCTGATTCCACAATTCTGTCAGGTAGCTTTGTGATACCTCCTTTTCAACGATGAGCTCGATGGATGATCCCAATTGACGGCCACCTGCAAAAACCAGGTCCTTTCGCATTTTTGGAACCGGTGTCGACTCTCCACTGACAAAGCTGTAGTCGATATTTGCATCGCCTTTGATCAGGATAGCATCAGCAGGGATCAGTTCCTGGTTCCTGACAAGTATCCTGTGTCCGGCCTTCAGTTTTTTCAAGGGGATGATCTCTTCTTCATCATTCTCTGCCAGCACCGTTATTGCTACAGGGAAGTACGATTTATAATCCCGCTCAAAGGAGAGCGCCTGGTAAGTCTTGCCCTGGTACCACTTTCCTATCAAAAGAAAAAATACCAGTCCCGACAGTGAGTCCATGTACCCGGCCCCTGTTCCGCTGATGATTTCGTAGGCACTTCTGATAAACAATACAATGATCCCGAGGGCGATGGGTACATCTATGTTTACGATCTTTTTCCGGAGCCCTTTCACTGCAGATACCAGGTAGTCGGAAGCTGCATAGAATAGTACAGGTATGGCCAGGAACAGGTTCAGCCAGGACAGCTGTATGCGTATCGTTTCTTCCATGAAATGATCCACAGCCAGGTATTCCGGAAAGCTGAACAGCATGATATTCCCGAAACAAAATCCGGCTATGCCAAGCTTATAGTAAAGTACCCTGTTAAGCTTTTTTTCGGATTTGTTTTTAAGATCATCAAGGGTAATCTGAGGGACATAATTGATTGATGCAAGCAGCTCAACAAGCTTGCGAAGCGAAATTTCCTCTTCCTTGAAAGTGATGGAGACTTCCTTTTTTATGAAGTTGACAGAGGAATATTTAACACCTTTTTCCAGTCGATGCAGGTTCTCTAGCAGCCAGATGCATGAGCTGCAATGGATGGCGGGGACGAAGAATTTGATCTTACTGATCCCTCCGTCAGAAAAATCCAGTAATTCCGATTTTATCTCTTCATTATCGAGATAGGCGAATTTATTGCCGATCTCATTAACATTTATCTTGATGCCGGGATGGTTTTCGATAGAATAGTACTCACAGGCATCACTTTCGCTCAGTATCTCGTACACCATTTTACAGCCATAGCAACAAAAATTCTTGTCGTTGAATACAACCGGATTGGAGCCGCAATCTTCACCACAGTGAAAGCAAGGTATGGGAGGAGATTTTGTCATATTAAGGCTAACAAAGTTATGCGTTTTGTCGGAATGATTGATGTCATATCAGCATAAGGGCGGGAAGCACGAAAACAGCTTCACTTATATACCTGTACAAATCATTGTTTTTCAAATAATCAGACAGCCTGAAGATGATTAAAAGACATAGGGCCATCATGCCCAGGATCAGGGCGGCCTTGAGAATCATCCATGATGGATCCGTGAAAATGAGAAGCGCTGAAAATGCCATAACAACTATGAGCAGCAGATGCAATAGTCGCCTTGCATGTTTTGTCCCGAAGAGGATTGGTAAAGAGCGCTGTCCTTCTGCATCATCAACTTTCATTTCTATAAGTGAAAGCATGATCAGGTCGCAGAGGGCAAGGATATAAAACAGTGCGACGATCGCCCATTCTGTCCATGATATCGTTTGTCCGCTAATGATGACGGGCCCCCAGATTCCGGCAGTATAAAAGAAGGCTACGGCTACCTCTTTTTGAAAAACAGGCAACCCCCTGCCGGGAAGGATAAATACCAGCACAAGATAAATGGCCGCCATGGATCCAAGGATAATCCCAAAAATGATGATGTCATTTGATAGATATAAAAATGATATGAATACTGAGATGAGCAGGATCAGGGAAGCAAAGAAGATGAACTGCCTGTGGTATTTCCTGTGAACCACATACCTGTCTTTGATCGCCTTATTTCCGGCCCGGAAACCATCGATCAGGTGGTCGGATGTATAGATCAGCCATACTGCCAGGGGAAGTACGATCCAGTAAGCCCAGCCCGGATCTGCCTTTAGAATCTGTGATGCCATGATTCCCCCCGCCAGGGCTCCCAGGCAAACATCGATGCTAAGCATATTGATCCAATGATAAATCCTGGAAATCAATATGCGATGCTGTTTCATGTACTCAATGTTTATGCTGGGATGTATATGGCTTCCTGCCTCATTGTTTCAATACTTTGCGATAATTTATGTAGCCCATAATAGAAACTACTGCGATGATGAGGATGGCCCAATACAGGGCAGTAGGTATTGGAATCGGATCACCCCCTCCATAGGAGTGCATCCCTGATAAAAAGTAGTTCACTCCAAAATAAGTCATCAAAACTGAGCCGAAACTGAGCAATGATGCCAGGTTAAAGGAGAAGGTCCCACCCAAGCCGGGGATCAATCGCATATGAACAACAAAGGAATATACCAGTACGGTGATCAGGGCCCAGGCTTCTTTCGGATCCCATCCCCAGTAACGGCCCCATGATTCATTGGCCCAGACAGCTCCCAAAAAAGTACCAATGGTTATCAGGAACACTCCGATGATCAGGTTCATTTCTATGATATTGCTAAGCTCTTCCAGGGTGTTACGGATCTTATTTTTATTTTTCGCGTTTACCAGGTTAATCAACAGGAGGTTGAGAAAGCCAAGCAAAGCACCTATGGCCAGAAAGCTATAGCTGGCAGTGATTACAGCCACATGTATCACCAGCCAGTAGGATTTCAATACCGGTACCAGGTTGGTGATCTCAGGGTTCAGCCAGCTCATATTCGCTACCATCAGGGTGATGGAGGCCAGGATGGCTGTAGTAGCCAGGGTGATCTTGGAGTTTTTGATGAAAATAAAACCCGACAGGAGAATTCCCCATGAAATATAGATCATGGTTTCATAACCATTGCTCCATGGTGCCCTGCCGGCAATATACCAACGCATTCCCAATCCTGCGGTATGCAGAAGGAAAGCAATGGCAATGAGGCCAACGAGGATACGTATGATCCACCGGAAACTGAGCTTTGGGTTTAATACCCTTGCAAATACAAGTATCAGCAAAATGAGGCCGAGGAGACTGTAAACAGGGAATAAACGCTTGAAAATGTTGACTTTATTATAAAGGATCTCAAGACTTGTTTTACTTTTTGCCGGCATCACCCCGCTGCCATATTTATTCTGAAATACCTTAAGGTAACCCAGGTATTCATTGGCTTTGCTCCAGTCACCACTTTGCATGGCCTCGCTCACCGAGCTGTAATACAATGGCAGGATGGTTTTTATAAAGCCTGCATCGATGGAGTCAAATACTGCACCGGCATTTTGAGCTGTATACCATTTGTTGTTGGGGTCGTCAGGCAAAGGAAAGATGTTCAGGAATTCACCTGTATATACCATGTAAATAATATTCACACGCTCATCAACTGCAATTATGTCTTTATCTACTGCATCGCGCTCAGCGGGTTTCTTATTATAGGCATCATCAACAAATTTGCTCAGTTTGTAGCTGCCGTCGTCATTAATAAAGTCAATGAAGGATGCATACTTTCCGCTGCATCCGATGTAGTTCTTAAGAATACTGTTGGATACCTTGATCATGGGGTATCCCTGCCATTGGCCGGGATCAACAAGCAGTCCGAGGAGCACCTGGTCGGAACTGAGTCCTTCGAGGCTGTTCTTACGATAAATCTTTCGTAGAATCTCAGAAGAGAGGGTATTCATTGGTTTTATCCTCCCGTCATGCCCCTGTACCAGTAGTGAGCTGAATTCAGCAGCATGTGCCTTGTCAATAAAGCTATGATTAACAGCTTCATCCAGCTCCTGTGCCTGTGAAGGAACCGAAAATGCAGATACCAATGCCATTAAGATAAGGGTGGCTGTATTCTTTTTTGCAGCATCACGGATACGTGAAGCATTGCGTGCAAGTGTACGGAAACGGCTTGAGGGGCTGAAGAAATTCAGGCTTAAGCCCAGCGTTAGAATGAAGTAACCAATATATGTGATAATGGTTCCCCACTTATCGTGGTTCACAGATAATACGGTGCCTTTCTCATCTTTGTCATAGGAAGACTGGAAAAAACGATACCCTCCGTAATTCAGCACATTATTCATGAAGATCTGGTAAGGCATTTCAAGATTTTCCGCTTTATCAATTACGATCACATCACTCTTAAATGAAGATGGGCTCATGGAACCGGGATAGCGTTCGAGGCTGAAATCCAGCAGGTGAAGCGAGAAAGGGATCTCCATTGTTTTGGATCCATAGCCGATACTAATCTTAGTGTCGTTGATAATGACTTCGGAAGGTTCGGATATCATTCCGGATGCCCCAAAAACAGCAACTTCTCTTTCGGTGCCCTCGTATTCAACTTCAAAAAGCACTGCATTTGAAACGATCTTCTTATAACGGATTTTCAGCTTGCTGTCCCCCACAGGAATGTTTGCACTGAAGCGGTTTCTCATATAAGGGGAGAAGCTATATTCCTCATCATAATAAAGGTGCTGATCGCTATCCTCTATCCAAACCTGAACATAGGGGGATATGGTAATGATCTCATTGCTGCTTTTTCCTTCCCTGATTTGCATGATGCCCTCATATCCGAAGTGCCTTGTAACAAATGCCCCTGCCAGTATCACCACAAAGGCGAGGTGAAAAAACAAAACACTGAATTTTTTCCTGCGCCAGAGGCGATATTGAAAAACACTTCCTACCAGGCTTATTGCTGTGATAAGCAGCAATACTTCAAACCACAATGCATTGTAAACGATGTCTTTCGCGGCAGATGTGCCGAGGTCATTTTCTATGAAGGTTGCAAAGGCAACAACTACGGCAAAAAGCATGAGCAATATGCCGGCGAATTTCATTGAAAAGACTGCAGCAATAACTTTTTTCATAATAGAGCTTAAAATCATATTAACAACACAAGGCGGTAATTGTTAGCTGTAAAATTATATTAATTAAGGCTAGGAGCAGGCATAAAAAAAGCCCCCGGAATCGGGGGCTTCAATTTCGTAAAGGTGTACACTAGTGATGATGTATACTTTCTTCCAGATATGGATGGTTCTTTTGCAGGAGAGGCGTTTTACTCAGGGAGTAGCCAACTACCAGTGCAAATATTCCGAGGAATCCGAGGTAAGATCCGATCTCGATAATACCGATTTGCAGTACACCGTAAGTTCCTACAATAATCTGCTGGTAAAGGTCAACCCACTGTCCAAGGATAAGGATCAGACAAATAGCGAGAACAGCATTCTTATTCGTAGAGATCTTCTTGGGTATCAACAGCAGGAAGGGCAGGACCCAGTTCAACACAAACTCACCCCAGAACAATACCTGGAAATCACCCTTGGTCCTGGGCAGATAATAAACTGTTTCTTCAGGGATATTGGCATACCAGATGAGCAGGTACTGTGAGAGCCACATATACGTCCATATTATACTGAGCACAAAGATGAACCTTGTAAGGTCACCCAGGTGTGCTTTGCTGAACCATGGAATATATCCCATCTTGTTGAGAATGATGAGGATGAGGGTAAGGACCACCAATCCATGATAAAATGCCATGACAAAATTTCTGAAAGCAAAGATGGTGGAGAACCAGTGAACATCAATTGACATGATCCAGTCGAAAGTTGCCAGTGTAAAAGTGAACGCCAGCGAAAAGATGTACACCTTCGACCAGAACTCAGCCTTTTTAAAGTATTTCATACCACCCACTCGATCTTCTTTGAGAGAAAACCTGCGGATCATCTGGGTTAAAAAGATCCAGATGGCGAAGTAAATCACATACCGAAGTGCGAAGAAAGGCAAATTCAGATAAGGGGCTTTGTGTGCGATCAGGGCGTCGTGATCGCTTACTCCTTCATGTGACCAATGGTACAGATCCTGCATCCCAAAGATCAGGATGGGGATCATGAGGATGGCAATAACGGGGATGATATTTCCCATAGCCTGGTATATCCGGTTGAACCCTACTGCCCATCCTGAATGTGTGATGTATTGGAGAGCTCCAAAGAAGGTGATCCCAATACCCAGGGAGAGGAAATAATAATTGTTCATCAGATAATTTGCCCATGTTTTAACAGGATCGGTAATAAATCCATAGGTTAAGGACGCAATACCAATGGCAATTAAAACAAGGCTTATGATCTTAAATGTTGACGAAATTTGTATTTTTTTCTCCATCGTCTGTGTTTTTACGTTTCCTTTTCGTGACCGGATTATGCTTAAATTATTTTGCTAAGCTTCTCATATAATTAATAACCATCCATCGATGATCTGCTTTTATCTGTGCACCATGGGCACCCATCAGTCCCGACAATGAGCCGGTGGTGATGATATGATAGATCTCCCCGTCAGGTTTTGACAGAACATATTCTTCAACCAGTGAAGTAGGCTTGGCTGTGAATTTCTTACTGGTATACAGGAAGCCATCGCCTTTGCCAAGTACGCCGTGACAGTTGCTGCAGTATATCCTGAATTGCTCCTTCCCGATGGCCAGGTTCTCGTCATCCGGCACGATGGGATTGCTCAGCTCAAGGCCTGCCAGCTGCTGATCATCAAATGATTTGGCCTTGTAGGGATAGGGGGTTTGCCCGATGGCGATACTCCCTTCAGGCGGAAGCTGGTTTGTAATACTATCTGCAAAAACAGGATTCTCCGTATATGCATCATAGGGCTCCGAATAATACATGTCGGGCATGTATGCATAACCGGGATGGTTCCTTTCGTGATTACAGGAAGTAAACAATAGCGATGTCATCAACACGACAATAAATAATCTAATAGATAACTTTATCATAGCAATCAGGTGTTAGTCGTTTTCTTCAGTTATATAACCTTCGGGCTCCTCTTTTTCCTTTACATCAATGGCGCCTGCTTCTTGCAGTATTTTTTTGATCTTCCCGGCTTCTTCCGCAGTCATGTCTTTATCCTTTTCCACGGTGATAACAAACTTATCGTCAACAGATGCCGGTTCGATCATAACTACTTTTTTCCCGGGTCCGAGCTTCTGACGGATGAAAAAAGTCATGAAAGTCAGAAAGGTGGCAATATTGATCGTCATTACGAACAGAATGATAATGAACGATAATGAATTCAGAGGCTTGCCACCAAACTTCAGGGGATAGCTTATGACGGATGTCCAGTACAGGAAAGCATAGGTGATCAAAACACCGAATACTCCATACATGAATGTCATGTAAGGAATACGGGTTTTTAATCCCAACACCTCAAATACCTCATGTATGGGGAAAGGCGAGAATACATTTTTGATCTTGATCCCGCTTTCTTTTACTTTTTTGATGGCGCTGACCAGCACATCCGGGTCATCATATACGCCGATAATATTAGTCTTACTCATCATTGTCATTATTTGTCCAACTGGTTTCTTTATTGATTCCTTTTATTTCGCTGATGGCAATCATCGGGATATACCTGAAGAATAAGAGTACTCCAAATATGAAGATACCAAGTGTGCCGATGAAAATGGCTACTTCTACAGTTGAAGCAGTATATGATGCCCAGCTGGAAGGCAGGAAGTCTTTCGATAAGGATGTAACTACAATTACATAGCGTTCGAACCACATTCCGATGTTTATAAATATGGAGATGATAAAAACAATCGTGATGTTTGTCCTGATCTTTTTGAACCAGAACAGCTGCGGAATAATGGCATTGCAGGTGATCATAGTCCAGAAAGCAATAGTGTATTCTCCTGTTACACGGTTCTTCATGAAGGTGAACATCTCATATTCAGCCCCTGAGTACCAGGCAACAAAGAACTCGGTGGAGTAGGCCGTTGCCATGATCAGACTGATAAATGTCAGAATTCGTGCAATGGCATCCAGGTGTCCTTTGGTTACATATTCCTGGTATTTAAATACCCGGCGTACGATAATCATCAGCGTAAGCACCATCCCGAAACCTGAGAAAATCGCCCCAACAACAAAGTATGGAGGGAAGATGGTGGTATGCCATCCGGGGATTACTGATGTGGCAAAGTCCATGGCCACAATTGAGTGAACGGAAACTACCAATGGTGCTGCCAGTCCACCGATCATCAAAGCGGCTGTTTCAAAGCGCAGCCAGCCCCTGGCGGTCCCTACCCAGCCAAAGCTAAGGGCACCATAAACGGCTTTCTTGACCTTGGAGGTAGTCTTCTCACGGATAGTTGCGAAATCAGGGATCATCCCGATATACCAGAATACAGCAGATGCCATCAGGTAAGTGCTGATAGCTACCACATCCCAGAACAGGGGAGAGTTGAAGTTATCCCACAATGGCCCGCGCGTGTTCCAGTAAGGAAGGATGAAGAAAGCATTCCAGATCCTGCCCATATGCAACATGGGAAAGAGACCCGCACAAATTACCGCCACCACCGTCATAGCTTCAGCAGCCCTGTTGATGGAAGTACGCCATTTTTGTCGGAGGATAAGCAGGAATATGGAAAAAGCAGTACCGGCGTGGCCGATCCCGATCCACCATACAAAATTGATGATACCAAATCCCCAGGCTACATTGTTGTTTACCCCCCAGGTACCGATCCCTATTGAAACAGTAGTATACATCGCCCATAGTCCAAAAATGATCATAGCAATGGATACGAAGATGGCAATATACCACCATGTGGGAGGCCTCTTCGCCTCAAGGGGTTTTAAAACATCCTCTGTGATTTGATGATAACTCTTGTTCCCTTCAACAAGAACTCCTCTGATACGGCTGTTATACATAGCTCAATCTTTGATTTTTTAAATCTTTATTAATGGTGATGTTCATCACCGCTTCCGGCAGACTCGTGATCATCAGTAAGTTGCTGGTTCCCATAAACGGGATAATACTTTGAATAATTCTGCGCTTTCAGTTTGGGATCGACATTACGAATCTTCGTAACATAGTTTACCGATGGCAAGGTGTGTATTTGCTCCAGTAACTGATAGGTGCGCGGATTCTTCAAGACCTTTGATATCTCGCTATCGGGATCTAACATATTTCCAAATACGATCGCATTACCCGGACATGACTGCTGACAGGCTGTCTGAACCTCATCGCCACCCAGGTCGCGTCCTTCTTTTTTCGCATCCAGCTTCTTTTCCTGGATACGTTGAACACAAAGCGAGCATTTCTCAACCACACCCCTCGAGCGTACTGTAACATCAGGGTTGAGCACCAGCTTCTCCTGTTCGCTGTTCATGTTATAGTCAAAATCATCATTGTCCTGGAAGTTGAACCAGTTAAAACGGCGTACTTTGTAAGGACAGTTGTTCATACAATACCGGGTTCCGATACAGCGGTTATAGATCATCTGGTTGAGTCCTTCATCGCTGTGTGGTGTGGCAGCTACCGGACAAACATTTTCACATGGTGCATTATCACAATGCTGGCACATAACGGGCTGATGAACCACTTCCGGGTTTTCGGCCAGGTCGCTGTAGTAGCGATCGATACGGATCCAGTGCATGATACGCCTGTTTCGAACCTGTTCTTTACCAATGACAGCCACATTATTTTCAGCCTGGCAGCTAATCACACAGTTGCTGCAACCAGTACATGCATGCAGATTGATGGCCATGCCCCAATGGAAGCCTTCAAACTTCGGAATATCGTAGAGTGTTGCATTCTGATTTGCAATATTAGTATGCATCTCGTTCCCAGCATTGGGATCTTTTTTCCACTGTTCCAGGGTTGTTTCGCGGACGATAGCCCTGCCTTCCATGGTATTGTGTGACTGCGTTCTGGCGAGCGGATAAGTTGATCCAGTCGCTTCGATCTGAACAGCTTTTCCTGACAGATTGTGATAGCCTTCGGCAGTATTACACAGGAAGTATGCATTCTTTCCGAGTCCGTTGGCCACTTTTCCTTCACTTTGGCGGCCATACCCGAGGGCAATGGCAACCGTGCCGTAGGCCTGTCCGGGTTGAACAAGTACCGGGAGCTCTATCTTTCCGTCGATGGAAACAACATCTTCGGTTTCCCATCCTTTTTCTTCAGCAAAGGCAGGTCCAACACACAGGTAGTTGTCCCAGGTAGCCAGGCTTACCGGGTCGGGAAGTTCCTGCAACCAGGGATTGTTGGCGTAATCTCCGGTACCGATACCAACTTTTTCATACAGCACCATTTCGATGCCGCTCTCTGCACCAGCTCTGGCTTTAAGCTCAGATGGATTAAATGCCGCTTGTGAGGCTTCTTCTATCTCCATGTTGAATATGCCATGCTGGATGGATTGGTTCCAGAAGTCAACAAAAAGTAATTTTTCTGATTGTTTTGGGAAGAAGTTATTTTCCCAATATGCCGACATATAATTCCTGTAGTCGGTGTCTTTACCGATCCATTTCAGGAGGCTCGATTGAAACTGCCTGGTTTTAAAGATCGGGTTGATGGTGGGCTGCTGTGTGCTGATATAGCCTGTGATGGCTTCAGCATCATCCCATGATTCCAGGTAATGGTTTACCGGACATACATATTCACAGAGCGATGCGGATTCATCCATCTGACCACTAAATGAAAGTGTGAACCCGACCTTTTTTATGCCTGCAGTGAATTTCTCCTGATCAACATAGCTGTAAGCAGGATTCACATTAAACATCATCAGACCGGCCACTGTTCCATTATTCATCTCATCAACCAGCCTGGTCATATCTGCATCAGATCCCTGCCTGATATTGATTGACCTGTTCAGGTTGATAGTATGGCCGTAGTTGCCGAGCAGGTAGTTAATACCATTTACGATCAACTGAATGTTGAGGTCGTTGGTGCCGGAAACCAGCAATGATTTGCCTTTATTTTTCAACAACTCATGTGCCAGTGAATGAACATCCACTTTCGATGCAGGAGCTGAATATGTTGTTGCGCCTTCCGCCCTGGCAATCTCATTATACAGCTTGAGCAGCACAATGCCTTCTTCAGAAGGTTTGATGGGCACCCGGATATCGGCATTGGAGCCGGTTAGCGACATATTTGATTCGTACTGGATATGCTGGGAGATGCTTGTTTGCCCGTTCATCAGGTTGCGGCCTTTTGAATACTGCTTGGTAAAGCTAACCGGAAGCAGCCAGTTGCCGTGGAAATCAGCATTAAAACCAACAATAAGCTCAGCTTTGTCGAATTTGTATTCCGGTATGGCTCTTTTGCCAAATGAAATATTGTTGGCATCCAGCATCCCTGATGATGAAACCTCATCATAGGTCATCCATTCAATATTCGGATATTTCTCAGTGAATTCGGTGATCAGCTGGCGCGTGCTGGGGCTGATGATGGTGGAGGTCAGCAGTACCACTTTTTCATTGGCGGCTGCCATGGCCGTTAGCTGCTGATGTACATCAGTATCAATATCATCCCAGCTTATATCTGATTGATTCTTTTTTGGTCCGTGCAGGCGTGAAAGGTCATACAGATTCAATACTGAAGCCTGTACCCTTGCCTGGGTGCCACCCTGGGTGATCAGAGAATGGGTGTTTCCTTCTATCTTGATCGGCCGGCCTTCCCGGGTCTTAACCAGTACGCTGCAATAATCATGTCCATCGAAAAAGGTAGATGCATAATAGTTTGCCTGGCCCGGGATGATCTCTTCTGGCTGGCTTATATACGATATAGCCTTCCTCACAGGGGTTTCACAACTTGCTGCAATGGCAGCATATCCTACTGAGAATCCCAGCATCTTCAGGAAACTGCGACGACTGGTATGGTTGGAATCTTTGTCTTCCAGCCCGTCAATATTGAACTCAGGCATCCGTTCCTGTTCAATTTCAGCATCCGGCAGGTCTTTCGACCTTATTATTTCCTGGTATTCTTCAATGCTTTGCCAATATTTTTTCATATTGATTGAGAGTTATTATCGTTCCTTCAGGATGAATTATTCGGTTTCTAATAGTGACATTTCTGACAATCGTTACCGCCGATCTTGTTCACGGTAATCTTCGAAATTTCACCGCTTTTTACTTTTTCGTGCATGTCTTTATAGCGGGCGTAGAAATCATTGTCGAAGAATTGTACTTCTGTTTTCCGGTGACAACTGATACACCATCCCATACTCAGATCATGGATCTGCATGATGCGGTCCATACCTGCTACATCACCATGACATTCTTCACAGTCGACCTTACCCACCTTGACGTGCTGGGCGTGATTAAAATACACGTGGTCGGGGAGGTTGTGCACTTTTATCCAGTGCACGGGTTTCCCACTTTCTATGGATGCATAGATCTTGGCAATCTCTTCAGCTCCTGTGTGCGTGCCTGACCTTACTACATTATGGCAGTTCAGGCAAAGCTGCATAGGAGGGATACCTGCATGCCTGCTGTCATTTACTGTGAAGTGACAGTACTGGCAATCTATTTTATTGTCGGTGGCATGTACTTTATGTGAAAAGGCGATCGGCTGGTCGGGTGAATAATACTGTTGCCTTCCAAGAGACTGTGCCTCTTTTACAACCACTTCCCCGATGATAACAAGAGAGATAATGATCACCATGATATGGAGAACCTTAGCCTTGATCAGGCGGGTAATTATGAGGTCGAACAATGCGATAAGGATCAGAGCCAGGCTAATATAAAATGAGATCTGTGCATTGGCATAAGGATCATTTTTCTCAGCCATGAACTCATCAATAGCCTGTTGTTCGGTAGGATCCTCCGATACAGCTTCTGCCGTGGGGGAGACAGCAGCATTTGGATCATAGTTGGTGATATAATCCAACAATACATCCAGTTGCTCATCACTCAGGTCGTTAGGTGGCATTGGGATCTTATTATATGCTTCGAATTGCTTCACGGCATATTCATCACCCCCGGCTATCACCTCTTGCGAGTTCCTGATAAAAGGTTTTAACCATTCTCTGTCCAGCCTATCGGTAACATCCTGGAGATCGGGACCAATGAGTTTGCCCTTACCAATGGTATGGCATGCCGAGCAAACCTGGAAGAGCTGTTGCCCATCGTCCTGTGCCTGAACCTTAAATCCAAATAAACTGATCAGGATCAGAAGAGCTGAAATGATTGAAAGAAAACGTTTTCCCCGAGTCTTTCTGAATGACTTATACATAAAAAATTGATTTAATATGAAAGACAATTTCTATTGATCATATAAAAATAAGAAAAACCTAGGTTGAGAATTCTGACCACCGGTCAACCTACCCTCATAGAAGAGCATTTTATAAAAAAAAATGCCAGGTACTCCGCGGTTTTTGCGGCGTATCCGGCTCGATATTTCCGGCAATAATGTTGCTGGTATTGCTCTTGATTTCTCCTATTCCCACTACAAATACAATGTTAGTTAAAAATGCAATGGTAAAAATATATTGAAAAAAGAGAAGATACAAAGATTCAGGTAGTGAAATACCTGAATATGAGGTGATTTATAAGGGTTCTAAATAAGTTAGGTAATTACCAGCTTCCACCGGCACCACCACCGCCGAAGCCACCACCGCCGAAGCCGCCAAAGCCACCGCCTCCGCCACCACCACCAAATCCGCCGCCGGATGAGCCACCCCAGCCTCCGCTGCTGCCGCCCACCATAGAGCCGAGCCAGAAAGCGGTCCATGGCGACATGTTTTTGCTGCCAATGGTCTTTGCACGGCGTGAAGCCCGATTGATAAGTATGAAGATAATAATGAAGATGATAAATGGTATATAGGCGAACCAGCCTGCAGACTTGCTGCCGGTATATTCATCGGAGCTATATTCGCCGGCTGCCAGTTCCATCAGAACTGTTGTGCCTGCATCTAGGCCTCCATAGTAGTCGTATTGTTTGAAATAAGGGATCATCTCATAGTCGACGATCTGCCCCGCTGTAAAATCAGGAATGGCACCACCAAGGCCATAGCCAACAGAAATGAATGCATCTCCACGATCATTGCCTACCTTGGGTTTGATCACTACTACAACACCATTGTCAAATTCGCGCTGTCCTACACCCCATTTATCTCCAATGCCGCTTGCATATTGCTCAATATCATAGCCAGCAAGGTCGTTTGTAAGAATTACCAGGATCTGGTTCGAGCTTGTATCATTAAAATGGACGAGCTTGTTTTCCAGTGCCCGTACTTCATTTGCTGAGAGGGTACCCGTATAATCCACTACCAGACGGGGAGGGGTAGGCCTGTCGGGAAGATCCTGAGCTTTTATGGATGTAACACCAAAAAGCAGTATGAAAAAAGGTATAATGTATTTAATTGCTTTCATGGCATTTGCTAGTTTTCCCCAAAGGAGATCTCGTCCGATAATTCATTTACATCATCTGTTTGATATGGAAAGTGCTTCTTCAGGTATGCACCCGTTTTGGTGATCCCATCGACCAGGCCATCGGTGAACTTCTCTTCCCTGAAGGCATCCAGCATCTCTGCTTTGAGCTCATCCCAGAAATCATCCGGCACCACTTCGTTGATGCCCTCATCGCCGATCACGGCAAACTTGCGGTTCTTTACTGCCAGGTAGAATAAAACCCCATTTCGTAGTTCTGTTTTATGGATCTTGAGCTTCTTGAATACGTTCAAAGCCTTGTCCATCACCTCACCTTTGCATTTGGAGTCGATATGTACCCTGATCTCGCCGCTGGTATCCAACTCGGCGTTCATGATAGCCTGTTTGATATCATCACGCTGTTCGCGTGTGAAAAAATCCTGTGCTGATTTTGACATCTTCCTTTGTATTAGTCGAGGTAATCACCCACGTCAGGAGCTTCTTCAGCACCTTCTTTGGCTTCAAAATATGTTTTCTGTTCAAAACCGAACCACGACGCAAGCATGCGCGGGAAAAACCTCCTGATATAGGTATTGTAATCCCTGGTGGCTTCGTTGAACTTCCGCCTGGCATTGCTAATGCGGTTCTCAGTGCCTTCCAGCTGCCGTTGCAAGTCCATATAGTTCTGGTTGGCCTTGAGGTCAGGGTATTTTTCTACCACAACCAGCAATTTTGAAAGTGCACTTGTAAGCCCTTCCTGAGCCTGTTGAAACTGCTGTATGCTCTGAGCATTGAGGTTGGTTGGATCAACAGTAACGGATGTAGCTTTGGCCCTTGCTTCTACCACCTCAGTGAGTGTTTCCTGCTCATATTCCGCATAGGAGCGAACAGTCTTTACAAGGTTGGGAATGAGGTCGGCACGACGCTGATAGTCGTTTTCAACCTGCGACCACTTTTCAGTTACGCCTTCGTCGAGACGGACCATTTTGTTGTAAGTAGAAATGCCGGAGAATAGCAGTACCAGTCCGATGATAAGTATCAGACCAACGATAATAATTCCGATCAGTGCTTTAGGTTTCATATGATATTGGATTAAAATTAATCTATCAAATCAATACTTCTTTTCACAAACTCTGTCAGGGCCTGGCCTTTAAGCATATTTTGTGATAAGAGCGCGAGGTCGTATGCCTGTTTAATGACCTTGTCTTGCTTTTCATCTTTCTTCTCGCCCAGGATCTTGCCCATGATCGGATGGTTGGTATTCACCACCAGGTTATACTGTTCGGGAAAGTTTTCCATGCCCATCATGCCACCACCACCAAGGGCCGACATGTCTTTCATCCTGCGCATAAACTCAGGCTTGGTAATCATGAAAGGTACGTCATTTTCGGATAAGTTTTCAAATACAACGCTGAATTGCTCCTTATTGATATTCCTTTCTATCACAGGCTTAAGCGTTTCTTTTTCCGTATCCTCAAGCTTCGATGGAACCTCCTCATCTTTATTGATCAGCTTGTCTACGGTATCGGAATCTACACGTGTGAAACGCGTAGTACTTTCCTTCTGTTCCATAGTGTTGATGAAATGGCTGTCGAGGACACCATCAAATATCACGATGTCGTATCCTTTTTCTTTAGCTGCCTCTATATAGCTGTGTTGATCTTCAATATCACTGGTATACAGGATGATGAGGTTTTTGTCTTTGTCTGTCTGCTGCTTTTTAATATGCTTTTCATATTCATCGATAGTGAAGTACTTGCCTTCAGTATTTTTATAGAGCATGAACTTCTTGGCACGTTCGGAAAACTTCTCCTCGGTGATGATGCCATACAGGATAAATACCCTGATGTCATCCCATTTCTTTTCAAAGCCTTCGCGGTCTTTTTTGAAAAGCTCTTCCAGCTTGTCGGCCACCTTGCGCATGATGTATCCTGAGATCTTCTTCACACTGGCATCGTTTTGCAGGTACGAACGGGAAACGTTCAGCGGAATGTCCGGTGAGTCGATCACACCGTGCAGCAGTGTAAGGAAATCCGGAACGATGCCTTCGACAGAATCGGTCACGAAAACCTGGTTGCAATAGAGTTGGATCTTGTCTTTCTGGATCTCAATATTTTTCTTCACCTTCGGGAAATAAAGAATCCCGGTCAGGTTAAATGGATAGTCTACATTGAGATGGATCTGAAAGAGCGGCTCATCGAAAGTCATGGGGTAGAGCTCACGATAGAACTTCTTGTAATCTTCATCTGAACAGTCTGTAGGCTTCTTTTTCCAGAGAGGATCTGTGTTATTGATGATCCTTGGCTTTTCTACCTCAATGGTTTTGTCATTGCCTTCTTCATCTTTCTCGCCTTCTACGGTCTCAGTCACCTTTTCCATTCCGAACTGTATCGGCACCGGAAGAAACTTGCTATACTTGTTCAGCAGGCCGAGGATGCGGGATTCTTCCATGAATTCTTTTGAATCTTCATCAAGGTGCAGAACAACCTCTGTTCCCCTGTCTTCTTTCTCTGTTTCGGTGAGCGTATACTCAGGGCTGCCGTCACATTCCCATTGCATGGCTTTGGTCTGGCCGCCTTTTTTGTATGTTTTGGTGCGCAGAATAACTTTGTCTGATACCATGAAAGCAGAGTAGAATCCGAGTCCGAAATGCCCAATGATGGCATTTTTTTCTGCTTCTGTCTTGGTCTTGAATTTTTTCACAAACTCTTCAGCACTTGAAAAAGCGATCTGGTTGATATATTTGTCAATCTCTTCCGCGTTCATTCCAATGCCACGGTCCTTCACAGTTAGTGTGCCCGCCTCTTTGTCGAGGATAACCTCAATGCTCAGATCACCCATCTCACCGCTGAACTTACCAGCCGAGGCAAGGGTTTTCAGTTTTTGAGTGGCGTCAACGGCATTAGAAACGAGTTCTCTCAGAAATATCTCATGATCTGAGTAGAGGAACTTCTTTATAATCGGAAAAATGTTTTCGGTCTGTACGTTAATCTGTCCTTTTTGCATGTTATATCGATTGTTTTATGTTCTGAAAGGGTAAAATCAAAGCCTGTGCCAATGCACTGTTTCTGCCATTATGACGTGTTTTGTATATTTACCACGGATGGGAACAATCATAAATGTCGCAGCTGTCATTATCGGCAGCCTCATAGGATTGCTGATAAATCAGAAATTGCCAAAGAAGATCATCACCATTATCTTTCAGGTGATGGGGCTTTTTACGCTTGTGCTGGGGGTTAGCATGTCGCTAAAATCAGAGCATTACCTGGTGATAATAGGCAGTTTGGTATCCGGGGCTGTGATTGGCGAATGGATCGATCTCGACAAGTACATGAAGCGTTGGAGCGAAAAGTTGAAGAAGCGCCTGAAGATGGGCAATGATAAGTTTTCCGACGGCTTGATCACAGCTTTCCTGCTTTACTGCATGGGAACGCTGACGATACTGGGTGCGATTGAAGAAGGTGTTGAAGGAAGCTACGACATCCTGCTTATGAAGTCGCTGATGGACGGTGTTTCTTCCATTGCCCTGGCTTCTGCAATGGGCATTGGGGTTCTGTTTTCTGCTATTCCCTTATTGGTATACCAGGGCGGTCTCACACTCTTCTCTTCTTTCATTGGTGATCATTTTACCGATGTGATCATCAATGACCTGAGCGCTACAGGAGGCATACTGCTCATCGGATTGGGGATAAATATCCTTGAGATCAAAAGCCTGAAGATACTGAACATGATACCTGCCCTGGTAATCGTTGTGATCCTGTCATATCTCATCTACTGACAGACATCTACATTTTTACAAGCTTACATGCAGTGGATCGCTGACCATCTGAAATGCGCACGATATAACTTCCTCTGTTCAGCTTCCCGATATGAAGTTGCGGATCCATCCCGGCAGGGAAATATTCACAATATTGCAGCTCTGAAATGCTATTGTATATTTCTACACTGATGCCACTTGTTGTGCTTTGCGATAATTGTACCTGAACACGATCATGAGCCGGATTTGGGTAGAGGGTGGCCTGAAGTGAGGGCATCAGGTTTTTGTTTACGATGATCTTTTCTCCGGTATTTACAATAGCTGCATTATGATCTTTGCTGTTGCACTCAAAATACATATCAGGATCGGCCTTCACACTAAGTATGGCGCCATACAAAGCTGAAAACCCCTCCCTCAACATGGCTACCGCTGACGCTTTGATATCGAGATTTCCTCCTGCATGAACTGTTACATTCCCTTTTGGCAGCAGGGTAGTCACATAGTTTCCGGCAACAACTTTCTTCCCGAGGAGGCTCCAGTTTCCGATCACATGAACATTTTGAAAATAGGTATCGGTGAGGATGACCTCATTTACCACTTCTTCGAGGATGTCGAGAGGCAGCACATCATGCCAGGAGGTTTGTTCCGGCTCTATGACAACATCGAACATGGAATTGCCGTCTCGCAGGTCGATGGCACTGTAATACGGTATGTATGTAGGGTCGGTGAAACGTTCAAATTCAATAGTAGGATAATATAAGGGCTGGATGATGGGTACCAGCAATTGAAACCACCAATAGCTGGCCTGTTTGATGATGGGCGACATGCTGGTCAGATCTTTTGGGAGCCATGATCCCGGAAGCCGTTCTGCATCCGTCAGGTCGAAGGTTTTGACCGTGCCACTGAAGGGCCCTGTGTGGTAAGTTACCTTATACCATCCTCCGGAATTGGGATTGGGTTCATTCGTGGAAAATGAAACTCCGATATTCCTGGTGTAATGTGGGTATCCATCACCGTTCATGCTGTTGAGTTCATTGAAGAATGCCTGATGTACACCACCATCCGGATCATACGTATTGTAAATGAGCAGCTGGCGTGCAGCCTCATTGCTCAGAGCATGCTTTGCGAATTCGTCATCCGCCTCATTGGTCTTTTTGAAGTTTTGCAGTGGCTCCGAAATGAGGGCACCCTGGTGAGGGGAGTCGATCGCAATAAAAGTATGCACCGGTAGCGGATCTCCATCCCGTTCTGCTTTCGCGAGTGCATAGCGGGAGATGATACCACCCATGCTCACGCCTCCTGCCACAATAAGCTCTTCTCCGTTGAGGAAAGAAACATAGTCTACAGCAGATGCAAATACCGCAGCATTATTTCTGATGTTCTGTGTGCCAAAATAATTGTCGAGCAGGTATACGTCATAGCCATTGCTGTTGAAGCATTGGATCAGATCTGCCGCAGCTTTATAATACATCTCCTGCCCATTTGTGTTATACGCATCGAAGCCTTCAGAAAAGATGATGGCATTGAGGCCTCCGGGATTGTTTCCTGCCCACTTGCGTATGGTGTTTCCGGCATTGTCTTTATAGAGACTCTGCGAAGCAGGAATTACCTTGACCTTATATTCCCTGCAGCGGATACTGCCGTCGAAAAATACCACCCTCATCAGGAGTTTGTACTCTCCGATATCAGGAAAGGCATCTGAGGAAGCGTACCATACCACATCCTGCTTCGCGGAGCCATTATATATTGTTGTGTACCCCTGATCGTTGATATTCACTTCCACCTGAAGCATATATAGCAATGCTTCTGAGGGGCTGAAGCGGCTGGTGAAGTTGATATAGTTGTTGCCCTGCTGAACATATATGGGGATAACATCTGCATTGAGGACACAGAGATGAATGCCCTGTATGTTGTTGGCTTTTTGTTCCCATTGGTAGAAGGATGGGTCGTTGGGTGTGTTACCGGTTACGACGTATGCTGTGGATTGGGCTTTCCAGTCGTCACAGATCTGAGCATTTACCGAAATGCATGTTATTAATAGTGCTGGCAGTAAGGATAGTAATCGTTTCATAATGGTAGTTTATAGTTTTAATCCGATTTTAATGCTGATGTCGAAGCTTGGAAAGAATTGAGCTCCTGATTCGTAGTCTTTGTTGTAAATAAACTCATGCTGGCCGGGATCATCCCCCATTTTGTTTTCATTCCTGCTGCTGATAAAGCGAAAACCAAACCCCAGTGCAGGATCGAAATACAGTGGACCGGCGATGCGGATCTGATACCCGGCCATGGCATGAGCAGCAATCATATTCCGGTATACCTGGTAGGTGTTGGGAATACCATTCTGGTATGTTTCGTACATGTCCGCTTGTGTAAACTGGTAAGCCAGCCGGGGTCCGAGATGGAAACCGCTGAATGCTTGTTTCCCGGTGATGAGATAGAAGCTGTAATCAGCCGAAATCAAAAAACCCACTGTCTTCTCTGTCTCAATCCTTGTATAAGCCTCCCCACACGATGTGCATGGGAAAATATACATGATATCGGCACTCAGGCTCTGATCCCTGCCGGTCATAAACTCAACGCCCAGCCGGACACCCATGCTGCTGCTTACCTGGTCACCAAGGAGGCTGATTACATCATATTTGAGGAGCCAGCCTCTCGGAGTAACTTCTTGCGAACGAAGTGAATTGTTTGCTAAGCAAAACATTATAATAATTATTGATATCAAATACTTTTTCATGGGGTTTGGGTTTAAATGGCATTAATTGCTTTCCATTTTTTTGATTCTTTCATCCTGCCGGATGATATAGAGGGTCAGCTCTTCGATCTTTTTCAGAAGCAAATTTTGCATCTTGCCTACTTCAATGCCGTTCTCTTTCAGAGCTTCCGCTGCCGGTATGTCGGGAAGGTGCCCGTGCTCGGAGATATAATTTTCCAGCTGTGTGATGGGCATGAGCTCATATCCTTCCTCGAAAACATAGTCGGGCCAGTCTTCCCTGATCTTCACGGTGACCTCCTCGCAGATGATGGCGCCATTTACAGCCAGCTTGTATCCATAGGTTTCGCTTGTACCTATCCCAACATAGCCATCAAGCCTGTAAATATTATTTCCGCTGATGGTCCAGTCGTCATCGGCCAGTACAGAAGGATTTGTCCAGAAGGCATTGCCTTGTTTGTCGGATCGCAATACCCAACCTTCGATATTTTCTTTGTAGAGATCACTGTCGTACAGCTTGAATTGCCTGGAAAAGATGCGCCCTTGTACATCCAGCTCACAGGATGGGTTGAGTGTGTTTATCCCCATTCGGCCATCATTGAAAATATAATTCTTCGCTGAGAGAAATACAAGCCCGCAGCCGTCCATGCTTATGATTCCGTGCTCTTTATCACCCAGGTAAAAATCGCTACGCCTGAAGTTTACCTGCTCTATAAACAGGCCTTCATGTTCTCCATGCTCTGTCAGGATATGCAGTTTGGCCTGGGGGTTAGTCACATTGCCTATGCCTACCTTGCCGGTGCTGAGCTTTGATGGTGAACTGCTGATGAAAAGGGTGGGGTGGATGCTGTTGAACCCGATCATCAGGCTGTTGTCGATATTGTTTGTCAGACGCTCACCGGATTCACTTCCGAAGCCTTTGCCAAGCACCATGGCCCCGCTGCCAAAACTGTTTGCATTGCTCCCGAAGATCATGGCCTGTGCGCCATCGGCCTGTATCATATTTCCAATGCTCGTCGATTGCTGACCATTTGCGATGGCTTTGAAGCCGGAAGCAAAGGAAGCCTGTCCGCCGGCAATAGTATTGATGCCGATGGCGCTTGACGAATAATGCGGGTTAGATTGTGCTTCCCGGCAATTGGTGCATTGTGCCTGCAAGCTGCCGGAAGCGATGAATGCGGTATTCACCAGCGTGAAAAGGATGATGGTAATAGTACGTTTCATAATAATTCGTTTAGGTTATGAGTAATTGATGCGTTGCTGAGGCAGTGCCTTCAATGGTTAATACCGGAATTGTAAAAATGTCCACACCCTGAAAGAAAATATTTATCAAAAAGTGTGTGGAACGGCCCACTTATTTTTAAAGAATTTAGATGGCGGATATGTATTTATCTTGAATATATTTTCTATTTTAGCAATAATCATTTTTCACCAGAACTTAAACAGCAGCACTATGCAAGATATTGAATGGGGCAGCCTCCCTTTCGGCTATTTCAAAACAGATTTTAATGTCAGGTGTTATAACCGCAACGGTGCCTGGGGCCAGGTAGAGGTTACCGACTCAGAATACATTACTATTCATATGGCCGCCACAGCGCTTCATTATGGGCAGGAAGCCTTCGAGGGGATGAAAGTTTTTCGTGGAGTGGATGGAAAGATCCGTGTGTTCCGATGGGAAGAGAATGCCAGGCGCATGCAACGTTCTGCTGAAGGCATTATGATGGCTGAGCCTCCGCTGGAACTTTTCAAGGAGATGATGCTCAAGGTGGTGAAACTGAATGAAAAATATATTCCGCCTCATGGAACAGGAGCAGCACTTTATCTTCGTCCGCTTCTGATCGGTACAGGCCCCCAGGTAGGTGTGAAACCTGCTGAGGAGTATATGTTTATGATCTTTGTTGGACCGGTAGGCCCCTATTTCAAGGAGGGTTTCCATCCCGTAAGGATGCAAATCGTAAGGGATTACGACCGTTGTGCACCACTGGGAACCGGCCATATCAAGGTAGGTGGAAACTATGCTGCCAGCCTGAAGCCCGCCGCACGTGCAAAGGAAGAAGGCTTCGCTTCCGTGATCTTCCTCGAAGCCAAGGAAAAGAAATATATTGATGAAGCAGGCCCGGCCAACTTTTTTGGTATCAAGGGCAACAAATATATCACCCCCGACTCGCATACCATCCTCCCGTCTATTACCAACATGAGCCTGCGCCAGCTGGCCAAGGATTTGGGTATGGAAGTGGAGCAGCGCCATGTGATGGCTGATGAACTGGGTGATTTCGACGAGGCGGGTGCCTGTGGTACTGCAGCCATCATTTCTCCCATCAGAGAGATCTACGACAGGGAGACAGGCAAATCCTTTACCTATGGTGATGGTGAACCCGGTCCGGTGTCAACCAAGCTTTATAACAGGCTGCGTGCCATTCAATATGGCGAAGAGCCTGATCCCTACGGCTGGACCCTGGTGATCGAATAAAAAAGGTTAGCAGATCCCTGCTTTTGTAAGAATTTCCTCCATTTGCTGTTGAAGCTTGAGGGCTTCTGCCCTGGCTACATCTGCAAAGTCAGTACCTTTCCCGGCATAAATGATACCCCTGGACGAGTTAACAAGGAGCCCGCAATCCTGGTTCAGGCCATATTTGGCCACTTCCTCCAGGCTTCCTCCCTGGGCACCTACTCCAGGAACAAGCAGGAAATGATCAGGAACGATCTTACGGATACCTGAAAGCATTTCTGCCTTGGTAGCGCCGACCACATACATGGTATTATCTGCAGAACCCCATTTTTGGGATATTTCCAGCACACGTTCGTAAACAAGCTTCCCGCTCCCGGTCTTTATCATCTGGAAATCATCCGTTCCCTTGTTGGAGGTCAGTGCGAGCAGAACGATCCACTTTCCTTCTATATCCAGGAATGGCCCCACGGAATCCTGTCCCATATAGGGGGCAACGGTGATCCCGTCGAAGTTCAGGTTTTCAAGAAATGCTTTTGCATACCTTCCTGAAGTATTTCCAATGTCCCCACGCTTGGCATCAGCAATATTAAAAACCTCTTTTTTACGGAGGTAGGCAATGGTCTTCTCCAGCGACTCCCATCCTTTGGTGCCATAAGCCTCATAAAAGGCGATGTTAGGCTTATAGGCGGCAGCCAGATCATGGGTAGCATCGATAATTTCCTTGTTAAATGCAAAGATGGGGTCGTCCTCTTCAAGGAGGTGCGATGGGATCTTTTCAAGGTCAGTATCCAAACCGATGCAGAGGAAACTTTTTTTTCGCTTGATGAGGGAGATAAGGTCCTGGCGTGTCATAATGTTTAATTATCGAGTTCCTGTTTCAATCGTTCGGCATTTTCGGCAAGCTGAAGCTTATCGATCAGCTCCTGCACGTTGCCGTTAATGATCTCCTGAAGGTTGTAGAGGGTAAGGGTAATCCTGTGATCGGTGACCCTTCCCTGTGGCCAGTTGTAGGTCCTGATCTTGGCAGATCGGTCACCGCTGCTGACCATGGTCTTCCTTTGTGAAGAGATCTCATCGAGATATTTCTTGTATTCCATCTCATAGAGCCTGGTTCTCAGTACTTTCATTGCCTTGTCATGATTTTTGAGCTGAGACTTCTGGTCCTGGCAGGTCACAACGGTATTGGTAGGTATATGAGTAAGCCTGACGGCAGAATAGGTGGTGTTCACAGATTGTCCACCGGGCCCGGAAGAACAATAGGTGTCTCGCCTGATGTCCTCCTGTTTAAGCTCTATATCGAACTCATCTGCCTCCGGCAGGACCACTACAGAAGCTGCTGAGGTATGAACCCTTCCCTGTGTCTCGGTTTTGGGCACACGCTGTACACGGTGCACACCTGATTCATATTTCATTTGCCCGTACACATTATCGCCGCTGATTTCGAAAATGATCTCCTTAAAACCTCCAACGGTACCTTCGGTCAGGCTCACCTCTTCCACTTTCCATTTCTTTATCTCGCAGAATTTCACATACATCCTGTAGAGATCACCGGCAAATATGCTGGCTTCATCACCGCCTGCTCCTGCCCTGATTTCCACCATCGCATTTTTATCATCCTGTGGATCTTCCGGAATCAGCATGAAGCGGATATCCTCCTCCATCTTGTCTCTCTTCTCCAGCAGTTCCGTCAGTTCCAGCTTTGCCATCTCCCTGAACTCCTCATCCTTTTCTGTTTTCAGCACAGCTTTGGTTGAGTCGATGTTGGCCAGTACGTTGGCATATTCCTTATAGGCATCAACGATGGGTTGCAGTGCTTTGTAATCCTTGTTGAGCTTAATGTATCGCTTCATATTTGACATCACATCAGGGTGTGTCATCTGCTCTCCAATCTCCCTCCAGCGATTATATATGCCTTCTAATTTATCTATCATGTTTTTCTTCTTTCGGTTTGCAAAGGTATGATAAAATCATATGGACAGCCCCCTGCCGGGATGCCATACAACATGAATAGTCTATGATGTCGTTAATAGAAAAATGTTCCCTGTTCGCTCTCGATGGTCACCGCCGGGATTTCACTTCCTTCCACATGTCCGACGATCTGTGCGTCGACATTGAATGATTTTGCAATGGATATGATATCACCGGCGAGTGTTTCAGGTACATATATTTCGAAACGGTGTCCCATATTAAATACCTGGTACATCTCTTTCCATTCGGTATCAGATTCTTCCTGGATCATGCTGAACAGTGGAGGGACCGGGAATAAGTTGTTCTTGACCACATGCAAGTTGTCAATGAAATGCAAGACCTTGGTCTGCGCGCCACCGCTGCAATGCACCATGCCATGGATATGTCCCCTGTATTCGCGAAGCACTTCAACAATTATTGGTGCATAGGTACGGGTAGGGGAGAGTACGAGCCTGCCGGCATCAACACCGGGTACTTCTGTTGGATCAGTCAATAACTTTGTTCCTGAAAAGATGAGTTCCTCAGGCATCTGCGGATCGTATGCTTCCGGATACTTCTCCGCATATTTCTTTTTGAATACATCATGCCTGGCGCTGGTGAGCCCGTTCGATCCCATGCCACCATTGTACTCAGTCTCATAGGAAGCCTGACCGGATGATGACAGGCCAACGATCACATCGCCGGCACGGATATTCCTGTTAGTGATCACATCCTCCCTGTGCATACGTGCTGTTACTGTGGAATCCACAATGATGGTTCTGACGAGATCACCCACGTCGGCAGTTTCGCCTCCGGTAGCATGGATTCCGATCCCAAGGTCATGCATCTCAGAAATAAATTCATTGGTCCCATTGATAATAGCTGTGATTACCTCTCCGGGGATCAGCATCTTATTGCGACCTATTGTTGATGATAAGAGGATCTTATCGGTTACGCCAACACACAGCAGGTCGTCGAGGTTCATCACGATAGCATCCTGGGCAATCCCTTTCCACACCGACATATCTCCGGTTTCTTTCCAGTACATATATGCCAGTGCCGACTTGGTTCCGGCACCGTCGGCATGCATGATGGTGCAATGCTTCTCACTGCCCTCCAGTATGTCAGGTATGATCTTACAGAAGGCCTGGGGAAATAGGCCCTTGTCGACAGATTTGATGGCTTTGTGTACATCCTCCTTGGAGGCTGACACACCACGCTGGTCGTATCTTTTATTCCCGCTCACGCTTCTTAGTCTTCCCTGTATTTGAAGGTAATCTCTCTTGCCGCTTCATTTACCGTGTAGGTTCCGATCTTCAACAGCGTTTCCCTGCCAATAACAATGTCATTGGTTTGCCTGTGCAGTACGGCAAACGTCACGTCGGTAATGGTTTTGGTCCCTATCCTGATCTTGTCAATGGTGAATACGCTGTTATTCCTTATGGAGTTGTTGGCAAGAATATCAGCCGGATCGCCTTCGAAGTCATCCTTGTCGATAAGGCCTTCGTTCAACATTTCCAGCGCTTTTGCCAGGGAAACCTGCGGAGTAGCTCTTTCTTCGAAAATGAAATCATCGGTAAACCCGTTAATGGTCATCGGAATGATGAGGAAACCTGTATTGGGTTGAACACTATACTTTACCACATCATCATCGGGGTTGATCAAGATGGCCACCTCGCCGGGCTCCTCGCTGATCTCTGTCCTGGGCACATAATCTTTCCTGAGTACACTGAAGTCAGTCCTCCTGTTCATCTGATGTGCAATTTCCTGTATTTCTACAGTTTCGAGGGCTGCAATATATTCTTCTGTCAGGACGTCGCCTTCCGTGAAGTTGTATCCGTCACGGGTCATGTCTTTGAGTATCTTGCGTGGGACACGCTCGCCATATCCTTTGGCAACCAGCCTTTCTGCATCGATACCACGAAGGACGAGGTAATCAACTACCGACTGCGCTCTTTTCTGGGACAGTATATCGTTACGCTCATGGCTGTCGCGTGCATCGGTATGTGACGCAAGTTCGACTACCAGCCTTGGGTTCTCATCCAGGGTGGTGATCAGCCCTTGCAGTGAATCTTCATATTGTGGTTTGAGGTTCCATTTGGCCAGGTCGTAGAGTATCTCCGGCAGGACAATAGGCTCCTCAGGTATAGGCATCAGAAGGAAGTCCTGGGTAAAGTCTTTTCCGGCCTCATGCCCGACTGTGGTCACAGTGGCTTTGCTGTTGAAATAGTCCGGCTTGCTCACTTCGACCTCATAGGTAGTATTTTGCATTACCTGTGATTTCCCGAAGGTATATACGCCTTCCTCTGTTGTTCTTGTTGAGACAGATGTACCATCGGAACCAACCAGACTCACGTTGGCATCCATCACGAACTGTAAGGTCATCTCGTCGGTGACTACCCCTGCAACGGTGAATTCCACCGGTGGGACGATAAAAGAATAAATATCTTCCATTCCCTTACGTCCACGTCGGTCGCTACTGAAAAAGCCTCTTTCCTCCTCAGGATGAAAGACGATACCAAAGTCGTTGAATTCGGAGTTCATCGGGGGTTTGATATTTACCGGAGCACTCCAGTTTCCTTCTTCATTTATGGTAGTCACGAATATATCCAGGCCACCCATGCATACATGACCATCAGAGGCGAAATACAATACGGTATCTGAACGCAGGTAGGGAAACATCTCATCTCCCGGGGTGTTGATCACCGGGCCCAGGTTAAATGGCCTGCTGAACTCTTCCTGCCTGGAATCACGGAAGGCAACCCAGATGTCGTTTCCTCCAAAACCACCTTTACGGTCGGAGGTAAAATAAATGATAAGCTCGTTTTCACTGATGGCGGGATGCCCGAATGCATCAGAGGAGTCGTTACTTAGCTTAACCATCTGCGGTTTGCTCCATATCCTTCCTGTGCGGTCTGATGAATAGATCTGGCAACCGTTGATCTTTTTTTCTTCGTTCGGACAACGGGTAAAGTAAAGGGTGCTGTACCTGCTATTCATTATGCCGGCACCTTCATTAGCTTCAGTATTGACCCCTTCTTCGCTATTATCGAGCAGGGTGGGTTCAGCCCATTCTTCTTTTCTGTCGATACGACTGGTGAAGAGGTCGCTGAAATTCATGTCAGTCCACTCATCGGTCTTCTTGCCAAGGGCACCCTCGCGGGTGGAGGTGAAGATGAGTTCATTGTAGTTGTCGTTGGACCAGGTAGGGCTGAAGTCAGATTGCCGGCTGCTAATCTTTTTGATGTATTCAACCTCATACTTGCTCGGGTATTCAAGCCATTCCTCTATCAGTGCAATGGATTCGGCTCCCGCCGGGCCACGTGGGTCTTCAGGCGCTACTTCGGCAAATAAATTATAGTATTCCAGGGCTTCATCATAGAAGCCTTCTGTTTTCATGATGTTGGCGTAATGAAGCAATATTTCGGGCTCTTTCTTGTCGTAACCGGTCTTGTGAAGCCTTTTGTATTGTGCTTTGGCGGCTTTTGGATTGCCTGTAAGACGGTAGCACTCAGCCATACGGAACGACACACGGTCTTTCTCTGCTTTGTTGTTCTTGATCTTGCCCTGGGCCTTTTTATACCGCTCGATGGCAACAACATATTTACGATCTTCAAAAGCCTCATCACCGGCACGGGCATAATTCTTACGTTGACCGAAGGCTGTTGTTGAAACAACGAGGCTGATCAAAAAGAGGAAGGTGAGTCTAATTATCAAGTGCATAGAACACTGTTTATTAATATATCTTTTATGCTAACGTAAAAAAAACTGTTTTATTCAGTCCCTTTATCTATTTCTGCATTACCTGTTTCAGGTTCTTCTTTCTCTGTTTTTTCTTTAGGCGGATCACTTTCATTTACCATGCGCTCCATATCGAGGTCGGTTTTATATTTACTTACCTCGGTATTGATCTCCCGCTGGATTTCCGTCGAAGCCTTTTTTACCTGCCGTACGCCCTTGCCAACCTTTCTTGCTATTTCCGGGATCTTCTGTGGCCCAAAGATGATGAAGATCACAGTGATAATAATAAAGATCTCCCCGAAACTGATATCGAGAAACAATATTGGAGGCAATATACTATTAAGAGTTGTGATCACCTGAGCAAAAATAATAAAAAAAAGTCCTGAGATGGCTCAGGACTTTTAACTTATCACATATGTGAGTTATTTTTTCTTTTTCTTCTGTACCTGTTTTACCATTTTGGTCGGTACTCCCTTTAGCTTTTTGTCTCCACCAAGAAGGTCGTAAGCGACCGGGCTAGCAGTAAAGAGCGATGAGTAGGTACCGATCAGGATACCCATCAGAAGGGCGAATGTAAAGCCCCTGATCACTTCTCCACCAAATACGAAGATAATGGCCAATACAACAAGGGTTGTTCCGGATGTATTCAAGGTACGAGCCAGTGTGCTGTTCAGCGCTGCATTCATGTTTTCACGTGTATCCTTTTTAGGGAACAAGCCCGAAAACTCCCTGATCCTGTCGAAGATGATCACCGTATCATTGATAGAATAACCAACAATGGTAAGGATGGCCGCAATAAAGGCCTGGTCAATCTCCATGCTAAATGGCAGGATGTTGTAGAATATCGAGAACAAACCAAAGACAATCAATGAGTCATGGATCAAGGCCACGAGCCCTGCCAGACCAAATTGCCATCTGCGGAACCTGATTGCGATATAGATAAAGATCACGAGCAGTGCAATACCAATAGCACGCCATGCCCTGGCCATGATATCATCGGCAATTACGGGATCAACCTTTTGAGAGCTGAGGATACCCATCATCTTAGATTCATTTTCCACATCGGTACTGAAATCCCTGTATTCCATCTTCTGATCAATATAAAATGGTTTCAGGCTGTTAAACAGCTTCACCTGTATGATGGAATCAACTTCAGCTGATTTATCTTCGATGAGGTACTTGGTTGTGATCTTAACCTGCGTGCTCGGACCAAAGGTCTTAACTTCAGGAGCATTGTTGTCAAACTCAAGTGTGAGGGCAGTTCTGATGTCCCCGGTAGATACCGGTTGATCGAAGCGTACTATAAAAGTACGTCCACCACTGAAGTCGATGCCCGGGTTCAGACCCTTGGTAAAGAGGGAAGCGACACCGGCAATGATGATCACAGCGGATAAGATATATGCTTTCTTACGCATGCCCAGGAAGTCGATATTAACATTAACCAGCCAGTCGCGTGTGAATCTGTTGTCGAAAGAAAGCCTGATGTTTTTATTCAGCAGGGTGGTAAAGACCAGCCTTGAGATAAAGATCGCAGAGAACAATGATGAAAGGATACCGATGATCAGTGTGGTAGCAAATCCCTGTACGGGGCCTGTACCAAATATGTAGAGTACGATACCGGTCAGCAATGTGGTAACGTTACCATCTATAATAGCTGAATAGGCATTCTTATAACCGTCGGCAATCGCCAGGCGCATTCCTTTACCTGCGCGAATTTCCTCTTTAATACGTTCGTAGATGATCACGTTGGCATCCACCGCCATACCAATGGTAAGCACGATACCGGCGATACCCGGGAGTGTAAGTACTGCCTGTAGTGAGGCCAGCACTCCGAATATGAAGAAGATGTTTGTTACCAGAGCCAGGTTAGCAATCCATCCTGCCCTGTTATAGAACAATACCATATAAACAAGTACCAGGATAAAAGCGATCACAAACGACCACAGCCCGGCATTAACGGCTTCGGCACCCAGTGAGGGTCCTACCACCTCTTCTTCCACGATCCTGGCAGGAGCAGGAAGCTTACCTGCTTTCAGGATGTTGGCAAGGTCTTTCGCTTCGTTCAGGTCACCGATACCGGTGATGCTCGACATCCCGTTGGGGATCTCTCCATTTACGTTCGGGTATGAATATACATATCCGTCGAGGACGATAGCGATCTGTTTTCCAATATTGTCGGCGGTCAGCCTTCTCCAGACTTTCGAGCCGTCGCTGTTCATACTCATGGATACTTCAACCTGTCCCATCTGGTTATAATCCTGACGGGCATCCACGATCACGTCACCGGTTAGAGGTGCGCGTTTGTCGCGGGTTGTTATCTTGAGACCAACGAGTTCCAGAATTTCTGAGTCAACTTCCCTTGGCTTGTTTAGCCAGGCAAACTTCAGATTTATTGGGAACACTTCTTTGGCCCTCTTCAGCATATTGTTAATTTGTGCGGTATCCTGTATGCGGGCATAGCCCATGGTTGCTGAATTCATTGGCCTTCCTTCCTGGTCAACTCTCAGTTGGAGGAGGGAGCGCAGTGGATAGTTCTTTTCAGCATCTTCCATAGAAGCGTCAGGCATATCCATGATAGAGTCTGATTCCAGCTGGTCGAGGAGGGCAGTAGCTGCATCGGTAGTATCACCTTCGAGTTGTCCGAGAAGTTCTTCTCCTGACTCAGTGCCTTCCGCTACTATTTCTTCTTCAACAACAACAGCTTCTTCTTCCTCAATTGTTTCGCCTTCGAGCAGCATTTCTGCACGCGCATTCTGTTGCTTGATGAGCTCTTCAGCCTGCAGAATGTCACCAATGACTTCAGGAAGCTGATAGGTTTCCCAGAATTCAAGTTGAGCTGTTCCCTGGAGGAGTTTACGTATACGGGCGGGATCTTTGATACCCGGAAGCTCGACAAGGATGCGTCCGGCAGTAGACAGCTTGGAGATGTTTGGCTGGGTAACACCGAAACGGTCGATACGGGTACGGAGAATATTAAAAGCCCTGTCAATAGCATCGTTGGTCTCTTCCTTGATAACGGAGATCACATCTGCATTTGTAGAATTATAGGTGATCTTATCACGCAGATCCACAGAAGTGAAATATGAAGAGAGGTTCTGCCCGGGGGCCAGTTCTTCCCATGTCTCACCGAAAAGGGTTACGAAATCTTTTGAACTATATCGCTGCCTGGCATATGTTTCTTTCATTACCGAACGGAACAACGGGTCTTCATTGTATCCTGAAAGGGCGTTCACTATATCACCCACCTTAACTTCAAGGATTACGTTCATACCACCTTTAAGGTCAAGACCGAGGTTCAACTCGCGTTCTTTTGCTTCCTGATAGCTGTATTTCCTGATGAGAATGTTATATACCCCTGCTTCATTGTGGAGGTAATATTCTTCCCTGGCTTTCGCAATAGAATCAACCAGAAAAGCTTCTTTTAATTCATCGCCACCGGCCAGTCTTTCTGCAATGGTATAAGTTTCTTCATCGTAAGCATAGCTGCGTGCATCACCTTCTACCACGGAGGTAAAGAATGTGAATGACAACTGGAATAAGCAAACGAGTGCAAAAGCTACTGCAAAAACTATAATGGCTCCTCTACTTTGCATGTGTTTTAGTTTAAATTAA
>JAOZTN010000015.1:0-1481 GCA_029942245.1 Bacteroidales bacterium
TTTGAGAGTGGGAAATGGTTAAAAAGATAGTAGGCAGTGGCCAGTAAGCCTGTTGAGAATTCGAGAAGATGAGAGTACGGGAATACGAGACAGTGAAACAACACACCTTCGCTGAAGCTTCGGTGTACGCTGTGGAACAATGGAACAGTGGGATTATAGCCAGTAAGCAGTAGACAGAAATAATTACACCTTCATCCTGTCAAGCCTCTCTATTCCGGGATGCTGAAGCGCCAGGCACAGAAATACTCCTCAGGATGCTCATCGGGTGGGCAGCAAATGCACTCAGTCTTGATGCGGGAATCGATGGCTTCGGCAAAGTTGGTGTATTCCACCAGTCCCCCTGATTTACAAGGGTAGTCATCCAATCCCTTGCGCTTACGGGCTACTTGCACCCTGCATTCGTTCATACGGAATACGAAGCTGTTTTCTGTCTCTTCCGTAAACGACTGCTTATTAACGTAGGCATAAAGCCTGAAATGAAGTGCTTTCTTCAGCCCCTGCAGCCCTGCCTGTTCAGGCAGTTCCAGCATACGCTTGATCGACCATGCTTCCAGAGGGGAAAACTGCGCCCATGCGCTGTCATTACAGCGTTTGGCTTCGTTCATGCCATACTCAAACTCAACTGCCTGAAACCATACACCGTCGTTGGCCAGCCAGTTGATGGCCGAGCCTTCCATGAGCTCGTCCATTTTCTCATCCGGCAGGTCAAGCATAGGAGCGGGAACGCCGTCTTCATTCTCAAAACCGAGTATCTTGCCCAGGCGCTTCATTTGTATGGCATAGCTTTTCTGCCAGGCAGCATCCAGTGCTTTAAATGCCTTTTCACGACCCATCTGGTGTTGTACCTCCGCAAACCATATGGCATGATGCATCATAGTCCGGTGGAAAAAGTCAAGGATAAGCTTTGCTTTTTCTGCTTTTGTGAGTTTGTCTGCTTGCATGTTCTCTATTTACTTAATTCGTGTTTAAATACAGTATTCGTAAGGATGGAAGTCAATATGTCGACAGGAACACCCGTATCATAATCGTTCAGGATCTCTCTTACCTTGTCTTTCATGTCTCCCGCGTTCTTTGTTTTGAGGATCACATCCTTCAAGGCCTTAAACTGGGCCCCCTTGAGCTCGTCCTGCAGGGCTTCTATGATAAGGCCAAAGAATTTATCATCTTCACCGCTATTATCAGGCAAGCCGAAAGCCTCGAGCTCTTCGATGGAAGCCTCGAGTATTTTTCTTCCCAGCTTCTTACAGCTGTCGAGATATGATGACGATCCGCTGGTGTCGCGCAGCGACCAGGATGAATAATCATATTCGATGCTCTCGATCTGCCTGATCTTTTCAGAAGTATCGCCAAAGATGCGTGCCAGCATCACAATAGTGAATTTCTTCCAGGCCTCCAGGTCGAATTCTTTCACTTCGAGGCGCTCAATCTGTTTCTTTAGTATTGCTATTTCTTTTTTTGCCATGGTTTTCTTGTTTCTGGTT
>JAOZTN010000015.1:1581-41037 GCA_029942245.1 Bacteroidales bacterium
ACTAGTATCAAGTATATAAAATTAGTCAATTTGTTTTGAACCATCCCCAATTATTTCTATCTTTGAGAGGAAGGCATGGTGCGGAGCCTTCAGGAAACCCAAAAGCCCAATGTTTACCTGCATTCATAAATGCTTTTATGCCTTTTTGATAAGGCTGTTGTTAATGCTGTTCATTCTACCGGCATTCTCTTTTACTGTACCGGCTCATAAAGACCATATTGTTTGCTTTGTTTATCATCGTTTTGGTGATGGCCGTTATCCTTCTACAAATATTGCTGTCGATGTTTTCAGGGGCCAGCTGGCCTATCTCAAACAGAATAATTTTACTGTCTGGACCATGGGCAGGGCCGTACATGCTCTCACAAATGAAGAAGAAATTCCATCCAGAACGGTGGTGCTGACCATCGATGATAGCTACCATAGTTTTTATGAAAATGGCTTGCCCCTTCTTGAAGAATTCGGCTACCAGGCAACCATCTACCTGAATACAACCCATGTTGGGCACAAAGCCTATATGAACTGGGATGAGGTTCGTGATGCCCAGCGGAGGGGCATGGAGATCGGCAACCATTCACACGCCCATGGTCATTTCCTTGACTTTCCTGACCCGGAGGAAAGGAAAGAGCAATTTTTCGATGACCTGAATACGGCACAGGCAATCTTTTTCGACAGCCTTGGCTTCTCTCCCGATCTGTATTCATATCCATATGGTGAATACGACCCTGTGCTAAAAAAAGCACTTAATAGTGCCGGCTTTTCCTGCGCTTCAGCCCAATATTCCGGAGTTTTGTATGCCGGTTCCGACCTCTTCGAGATCCCACGTTTCCCAATGGGAGGACCTTTTGCCACCCTGAAAGGATTCATACAAAAATCACAGATGAATCCGATCGAGGTCATCAGCAAGGAGCCTGAGATGATCGTCATGCAGCAGAACCCCCCGCTCATGATCATTACCTTAAAAAATGACTGCATCGACGCTGAATTCCTGCAATGCTTCGTAAACGGCGAACGAAATTGTATTACGGAGATGCAGGAAGGCCCTGATTATGTCAGGGTGAAGATCATTTCAAGGGATCACCTGGCGGGAAGACGATCGCTATACACCATCACCGCCCCCTCCAAAGACAAAAAAGGCTGGTGCTGGTATTCGCATGTGTGGGTGAATACGGCAATATCAGAAGAATAGGTTTGAGGTATGTGGTTTGTGGCAAAGAACCGCACACCTTATACCACATACCACATACCAGCTTATTCAAGATTCAACGCATCAATTTCTTCTCTTTCAAGTATTCTGCCGACCGGATAAAGATTCTTCTTCTCATCCCAGTAGGGTGATTTGGAATAGAACCAGTTGAGCATGCCCCATTGGCTCTTGCTGAACTCAGGATCTTCTTCTTTCTTCTTTTCAAAGGCTGCTTTCAGCTCGGGATCGGCTTCCATCATTTCCCTGGCCAGGCCTTCCATCACATAGGTTTCGGAATATTCCCTTTGTTCAAAAATGGCGCTGAAAAATCCCCAGTAAACATAGGAATCGGGCGCATATGGCTCCAGAATATGAGCGATGACCCTTGCAGTACGCTGGTTCATGTCGATCACGGCATCACCCCGGCGGTATCTTACGGTATCTGCAAAAACATCGTATTCAATATTGCCCATGGCAAACCTTCCCTCGTAGGGATTCCGGCTCCAGCGTGGGTTTTTAAAGCGGTACTGCTCCGCGCGAACATCAGTATCTTCCAGCAGGTATTTTACCTCCACGCCATGCAGGGCCAGGCGGTAGATCACTTCATACCATTGCTGCGGAATGATGTAAGCTTCCGGCAGATCAACCTCCACTGAGGGTATGGATTTATTAAACCAGGGCAGCTCGTAAGTGATAGGCTTGTCAGGATGGTATTGAAACCACTTTCCGCCAGTCAGATCGCTTTCGACAATATCGTACTCAACACCTTTAAATTCTACCATCACACTATCGGTATCATCTCTTTTCCATTGTATAGGGAAAGGCCTGTCGCGAAAGGCAGGATCGGCTGTAGTTCGATCCGCAGCCCTGATGATCAGTTTGAGTTTATCAGGGTTTTTATTCAGGAACTCCGCAGAGAATACCAGGAGGTCATAGGTAGCCAGGGTCCTGTCTTTATGTGGCTTCAGCATATGTGTCTCAATGAGCAGCCCGGGCCTGTTCTGTATGGCTGTGTATCCCTGTGAAAGTCGTGGTGGCGCAGGTCCCGAGCGTAATCCGCTCTGGGGATCGTGCCATCGCCGGAAACTCACGTAAGGATTCATCATCTGGCCTGCTACATCCATCTTCCCCTGCACATAAGGAATGAATTCCCTCTCCTGCCATCGGGTGAGCATGGGATCCATGGTCCCGAAGGTTTCCATCATATATGTGAGCACATACTGGTAATCGGCCCCATCAGTTGTGTGGCAATCCACGAAGAAATCAGGCAGCCAGGTAGAGAACATCTTCAGCCAGGCATGCATGGCAGGGGCATCGGCCTTGAGAAAGTCCCTGTTAAGGTTCAGGTTTTGCGTATTGGCCCTCCAGCCCATCTCTTCAGGCCCGTTCTGGTTGATGCGGTTATAAGGTCCCATACGGTTCAGCCCATCCACATTAAAGGCCGGCAGGAAGATGAAGGTCACATGCTCCAGCAAATGCTCATACTCCTTCGTGATGGCAATATCACGCATAAGCATCAGTATGGCATCCGTACCTTCGGCTTCGCCGGGATGTATACCACCTTCTATGAGCATGACCAGGTCGCCGGATGCACGAACATCCTCAGGTGAAGACAAAGCTGTTTTGTTGATGATGAGGATAGGGACATCGTAGCCTCCTGCGCTCTTACCAATCACTTCATATGTAACTTGTGGCGAAGCCTCGGCCAGCCTCTTACTATAGGCCACCATGTCATCATAGGTGGCAGTACGCAGGCCATCGGATGCCTCGAAAGGAGTTGTCCACAAATCCTGTGCAAAGACAAGGACCGGAAAAAGAGAGATCAGTAATAAAATCTTAATGCTTTTCATATTATTCAGTTGTTTCAACTTCCCATCCATAATCAACATATTCCCAGCAGAAATCATCCCCATGTGTATGCACCATCAGGAATCCTTCCTCAACACCTTCATTCGGACCGCTCCACCACCTGCCAGAAACAGCACCCACCGTAATGAAGTGCGTTCCGTTCACCTCAATAGCTTCCAGGTAATGCAGGTGTCCTTGCAAAACAAGCTTGAGCTTGTATCCATCAAAGAGGTCAAGCACCTCCCTGGCATTTTCTACCACCAGCCCATGATATTCCGGGGCGAATTCGCCATACAGAATCTGGGTAAATACGGTAATAAAAGGGATGTGTGTAGATATAACAATCGGCGTTTCAGGGTCCACCTCCAGCAAGTCATTGCTGATCCATGCCATCTGCTCTTCATCGATCATACCGATATATTGACGGTCTTCAGTCTCTATCACAGAATTAAGTACAATAAAATGCCATCCACCCTGATCGAATGAATAATAGGTATCACCGAGTCGTTTTTCGTACATGCCAAACTTATATTCGGGATGATCAGACCCGACACCACTTTTTTCATAAATGCCAAACACCTCATGATTTCCCATGGTATTATATACAGGCATTTCGAAGTTTTCTATCAGCTCCTGATAAAGATCATACAGGCTGTCTGCCCTTTCGTAAGATACACCCAATGCATCCATGATAAGGTCACCCCCGGTGATCACAAAATCAGGCTTGAGTTCATTTACCCTGGTGATGGCTGCCATAAATCCTTCGGCGGCATTTCTCTCCGGCTGGACATGGATATCAGTCATGAAAGCAAAAGTGAAATCATCGCCACAGGGTTTTTGTTCCTGCTCGCAGCAGGAAGCCAGGAATGAAACGGCAAGAATAGCTAGAAGAGCATGGATAAACTTTCTCATAATGTATAGAATTAAAATGGTTCAGTATATACACAAAAGTAGGAAAATACACGGAGTTGAAAAGTCGGGACCGGATATAATTGTTAAATTTACCGGGCATTTAAAAAACTCCGTTTATGTTTAAAAGAATCTCCGGACTGATTGCAATCATGTTTTTTGCAATGCTTGTCCACGCTGACCCGGTCAGTGAACTGATCCGGAACTCCGGCAATGCCAAAGATTATCCCGGTGCCGGCAAACTGATACTATTCGACAGCACCTATTCCGATGTACAGGAAACAGGGCTGACCTATGTTTATACCCATCGGCTTTACAAGATATTGAATGCCAAAGGGGCACTCGATCTGAGTACCATCACTTATGGCTATGACCCACTCTCAGCCTATGTTGAGTTCAGAAAGGTGATCATCCATAAAGCAGACGGAAAAACTTTTGAGCTGGATATCAGCAAGGTGATGGACTATCCTGCTCCTGCCAGGGCCATATACTGGGGTGCCAGGGAAAAGATGATCGAGGTCGGAAGACTTGAAACCGGCGATGCCGTGGAGGTTTTCCTGTTCAGGAAAGGCTTTACCTACGCCCTGCTTGCAGGTGATGACGATGACATGTATATACCTCCCATGCGCGGACATTTCTATGATATCATTGAATTCTGGAGCCGTGACCCCATGCTGGAAAAGGTCTACCAGACTGCTGTACCAAAAGACAAGCTCGTACAATACGATGTGTACAACGGGGAATTGCAGTCATCGGCATGGATAGATGATGGCAAGATGGTATACACCTTCAGCAAAAAAGACATCCTCCCCCTGAAATATGAATCAGGCATGGTGGCCTTTTCCGATGTGGCACCTAAGCTCCTGATCAGCTCCAGCCCCGACTGGTATGCCAAGTCATTGTGGTTTTACAATGTGAATGAAGATTTCGGCAGCTTCGATGTTACCCCTGAGGTAAAAGAAAAGGTAGACGAGATACTGGCAGGCGAGGCCAAAACTGAGATGGATTCTATTTCCCTGCTCACCCACTGGGTAGCAGACGAGATCCGCTATTCGGGCGTCTCCATGGGCGAAGGTGAAGGATACACCCTGCATAAGGGCGCTATGACTTTCCTCGACCGCTGCGGTGTTTGTAAAGACAAAGCCGGTATGCTGGTGACCATGCTTCGTGCTGCAGGCTTCGAATCATATCCTGCCATGACCATGGCTGGATCAAGGATAGATTATATTCCCGCCGACCAATTCAACCACAGCGTTACCGTGGTGAAGCTCCGGAACGGGGAATACAAACTGCTTGACCCCACCTGGGTACCCTTCCTGAGGGAGCTCTGGTCGAGTGCCGAACAGCAACAGAACTACCTGCTGGGTGTACCCGAAGGTGCCGATCTGGGAATCACACCCCTGTCGGCCCCTGAAAACCATTATTTCAAGATCATCGCCAAATCGATGATAGAAAAAGATGGCAGCCTGGAAGGCTCATTGATTCTGAAAGCAGAAGGGCAGTCGGATGGGTCCATCCGCGGACTGTTTACCCGGGCTTTAAAAAACAGCTGGGAACAAAATGTAGAAAGAGAGCTGAAGAGAACCTATCCCCTTATGGAGATCAAAAGCATTGAATTTGAGGATCCATATGATTACCTGGCGGGGCCGATAGAGCTGAAGATCTCTTACAGCATTCCTGATTTTGCCATTGTCACCGACAATGAGATCATCTTCACTCCGGTAGTGGTTTCAGGCATCTTTTCACGGGCCATGTCGCACATGTACTGGAATGTGGAAAAAGAAGACAGGAAGTATCCATTCCGCGACCGTTGTTCCAGGCTTGTGGAATTACATGAAAACATCAAGCTTCCTGGAAAACTCACGGTCGCATACCTCCCGGAAGCTGAAAATTTCACCGATGCCCCGGCTGCATTTGAAGGAGACTATAAGATCTCAAAATCGGGTAATGCCATGATGATGAACATGAAGCTTACCCTCAATAAAAGGATTTATGATAAAGAAGATTGGGGTGCTTTTCGTAAGGCCGTTGCGGCCCATCAAAGGTTCTCCAGGGAACCTGTAATCCTTAAGTTCAATTAATCCGACCTAAGACCAATATGATGAAGACAATTTCAAAATATTTACTGCTCGTAATCCTGATCAGTTTCTCCTTCAGCACCTTTGCACAGGATGGGGATGCAGTATTCAACAAGATCGTTCGTGAATATACCCTGAATGAGGACGGAAGCACTGACTTCAGGGAATACAAAGAATTAAAGCTGCTCAGCCATTTGAGCTTTCACCGGATGTATGGAGAAACGTTTATCATCTTTGACCCTGTCTACCAGGAAATCGTGATCCATGAAGCATATACCATCATGAAGGATGGTAAGAAAGTAGTGGTGCCCGACAATGCTTTTAATGAAGTATTGCCCCGGGCAGCTGCCCATTCAGCCCCTTATAACAGGCTCAGGGAACTCGTGATCACACATACCGGTCTGGAGGTTGGCGCTACCATATACCTCGACTATACCCTGAAGACCAAAGCCGGTTTCATGTCGACTTTCATGGGTGAAGAACTTATCAGGGATATTGTACCCATCAATGAAAAAGAAGTGATTATCCGTATTCCGGAAGGAAAGGAATTGCATTATAAAGTCCTTCACCTCCGTACCGGTGCAGAGCTTAGCCAGGAGAATGGCATGAATGTGTATACTTTCAATTTCAGCAGCCTCTCACCATATAGCCGTGAATGGGGGACAGATCATGAATTGCTTCCGCGCCTGTTTTTCAGCTCCGCCAAAGACCTCGACAGGGCCTATTTCCCGTTTGTCGCACAGCCTGCCTTTACCTTTCAGGCAAATGCTGATATGGAGGCCCGAGCAAAAGAGATCAAAAAGGAAAACAAGGATGAGCTGAAAGCGATACTGGCCATCCAGAAAATGGTGGTTGATGAGATCGCTACCTGGAACCTGGATCTGCGTTATACCGGATTCAAATGCCGTACACCCAAAGAGGTCTGGAGTTCAAATGGCGGCACACCTTTGGAAAAAAATGTTTTACTGGCAACCCTCCTGAAAAAAGCAGGGTATACTGCTGATCCGGTAGCCATTATTCCCGACAGGTATTATGATAAAAAAGTTGGCAGCCTCTATATTTTTGATGGCTTTGCCGTTCAGGTAAGGACGATATCCGGCCTGATATACCTGTCAGCTACTGCTAAGTCCTCTCAGGACCTTGCTTTAAGCAAGACAGGGAAAAAGTTTTTAGTGCTTGATGGAGCCATCGAGAGCCTGAAAACTTATAATGCTCCGGCAACTGCTTCAGAGATCATTTACCATAGCGATCTTAGCCTGTCTGCTGATGATAAACTCAAAGGCAAACTGTTTGTCAAGCTTAGGGGCAATGCCAATCCATACTTTAGTCTCTACCTCGATTCGGCCTATGCAAAACGCTATGGCAGCAACATAAAAGAGGTGAAAATAAACACCCTGGAAATGCAAGAAAGCATTTTCGACCTTATCCTGGAAAAGGAAAATGCCTGTGAACAATATGGTGAATATGCTTTCCTGAACATTCCCTTATCCCGTTCAGGAATATCTTCCTGGGGGTTTTCATATATCGAGAGCGGAAGGCAATCACCCATCAGCTTAAAAGAGCGTATCACCGAAGAGTATCATTATATGATCGAACTGCCGGAAGGGTATGAACTGATCAGCCCGGAGGTGAATCTCAAAGTCGAAAATACCATTGGAAAGTTGGAGATCACGGTGAGAAAGGAAGGCAATGTTGTTTTCATTACACGCGATATCAGCCTGGAAAAAGACCTTATTCAATACAATGAATTTGATGCTTTTAATGCTCTGTGGAAGCCCTGGATGAACCCATCTTTCCAGAAGCTCATATTGAAAAAACCAGAATAGCCAATACGGGATCAGATCCCGGAAGTATTCAGGTTACCCAGGCTGACAGTGATCCTGCGCTTGGTTTCCTTTTTGTCATCAGCAGAAGCATAAAGGGTTATCTGCAAATGCAGGTTGAAGATATTCATGATCACTTCCTTCGACTGAAATTGCCCAATACGCAAAATGTCAGAATTTATTATCCCCGTGTATCGGGATAGCCTGGTATTGATAATATCATTTTCTCCTGATTTGATATATTTCTTATCATACTTCGTATATTCATAGATATTGGCAATATCATGGATCGTATATGTCTGCAAGTTTTCGATCCCGTCAATATTTGTGAGGAACCATTCATAAGTGCGCTGATCGAGCAGGCATCGGTTCAGGCTGTCTTTTTCAAGGATGCGTGCATTGTTGATGATGGCGCTGCCATAAAAGTTATTCTCAAAATGAAAAATGGTATCATAAGTGATGGCATATCTCAGGGAAATGCTGCCAATGACCTTTCTGAGCTTAGGATAGTGATGATATGAATTAAATGCCCTTACCATCACTTCAAAGTTAATGGCAAAGAACAATGCGTGCAAAGGGGTGTCGAAAATTAGAAAACCACCATCACCGGTACTAATAAAAGATTTTTGAATTTTCTCCTTGGTATAATACTGGAAAACGAATTGGTTATTTTCAAGGCATAATCTGACGGTTTTATCAAAAAGGATCTTAAAAAGGGCCGGGATCATGGTTTGCTCCAGATGCTTATACAATCCATAGCGATAAATATCTATTCCCAGGACCGAGAATCGGGGAAAGTTCTTCAGGTTAACATATTTTTCCATTTCATGATAGAGATCATCGCTTTGAGGTACTTTGGTCACTTTATCATAGATCGATTCAGTATCTACCTTCTTGAGAAGCTCGATGATCTGGTCGAACTGCAAGCGTTTCATCCTTTTTGCCATTTGTGTTTGGATATTTATGGTGGTTTCCTATACAATAATACTAAAGAATAACGATACTTGCCAATCCAATGCTAAAGGCTTCATTATCTTTGTTCAGTAATGAAACGATTATTTGCCGCCATAAAAGTGCATCCTTCCGAGGAATTCCTCACCCGCTATTATGCATTGAAAAGAAATCTGAAGGATGAAAAGATACGATGGGTCGACCCGGAAAATATCCACATTACCTTGAAGTTCTTCGGGGAAACCCCCGGGCATCATATTCCGGCCATCAATGCGGCTCTACAGCAATCCGCTGCAGGCCTTGCAGCATTTGATCTTAGCATAACATCTACGGGAATCTTCGGAAGTTCATACCAACCGAAGGTGATCTGGTTCGGGATAGAGCCTCATGAGGATATCATCAGATTATCTGAAAGCATTCTAACGGAGCTTGAAAAGACAGGAATTGAGAGAGACCGGCAAAACTTTGTGCCACACCTGACCATAGCCAGGATCAAGCATCTGGAGGATAAAAAGTATTTTCAGAAGGTCATTGATCATAATAAGGAAGACTTCATACAAAAAGAAGAGGTGAATAAATTCCACCTCTTCGAAAGTATGTTGAAGCCCGGAGGGGCTGAATATACTGTTATCGGGAGCTATTCCTTATTGCTTTGATGTTTTTCAAGGAAATAGCTGATTACCAGCGCCATGCCGCCAAAAAGGAAGATCATGGAAAAATATGATACTTCTTCTTCAAGAACGGTCGTAGCATCCAGAATATTCCCGGCAAGGATACCCACAGCAACACCGATAAGCAAAAGGCCATAACGGACGCCGGCCATACCAGGCTTGAAATCATGAAATTTCGATGGATCTACTCCTTTTTGAAGCATCACCATTCTTTCTTTTTTCCTTACGCCCAGGTAAACAATTCCATATATGAATCCGAAGATCACCAGGAGGACAAGTATTGGAGTTATATCAAGCATTGTTTTAGTTTTTAAAAGTTTATAATCCGGTTTCTGCATCTTTGACGCACTTTATTTTTCCCGGTTACACTTATTAAGTGCCTGAAGTGATCTAAAGTTGAGTTTGGGAGTAATTATATTATCAATTCTATAACTTTGCGGTATGATTGAGATAGTATCTTTTAATACCAACGACAGGCCGGATCTGGCCGTTGAGGCCAATGGGATCCGTCAGCAGGTTTTCGTGGAGGAACAAAAAGTTGATCCTTCCCTCGAATATGATGAGTTTGAATCTGTGGCTGTCCACTACATATTGTATGTTGAAGGTGAGGTGGCTGCTACTGCCAGGTGGCGGGAGACTGACAATGGGATCAAACTGGAAAGGTTTGCCACTCTGCAAGCCCATCGTAATAAAGGACTGGGGGCTATCCTGCTCCGCGACATCATGGATGATATCCTTCCCCTGGAGAAAAAAATATACCTCCACTCCCAGCTAAAAGCCATTCCATTTTATGAAAGGCATGGATTTGTAAAGGTTGGAGAACAATTCACCGAAGCAGAGATAGAGCACTTTGAGATGATACACAGATAAGAATGTGTAGAGTTAGGAGTTGAGCTAATTTTCGATGACTTTTTTATAATGTTCATACCTTTCGAAGATCTCCACAACAAAATTGTAGGTTTCTTCCCCCCTGGCATAACCATATTTCACAACTGAATCGCGATAATAGGTTGGATCTGATTTGTTCAGTATAAAGAAGTCAACGTTATCGGTCCAGATGTTTGGATCCTTTCCATGTTTTTCGGCCAGCCGTCTGCCATCGTAAATATGGGCGATCCCCACATTATAAGATGCCATCACAAACCTGATACGTTCTTCCGGGTCGTCTATTTCAGGGGGCAACTGTTTATCAATCCAACGCAAGAACTGTATCCCGGCCCTGATCTGATCTGCCGGCGGGGATGCTGTGTCGACACCATAGACCTCAGCGGTAGCCGGCATCAGTTGCATGAGCCCGAAGGCGCCAACCCATGAGGTGACTTCCGGATGGAAGCGTGACTCCTGATATATCAGCGAAGCAACCAGGCGCCAATCGAGGTCGTAGGCAGTGCTGAGTTCCCTGATGATCTCATCATATTGCGAGATCTTTCCCCCACCGATAGAGTGATACTCACTTTGAGCAATGTTCACTGAGCGTGGGTTGTGGAAATACTTATTGTACACATAGCGGGAGGCTGTGCTTTTTTTATAATCAATGATCCAGGCATTAATCTCCAGTCGCAGGCTGTCGTTTCCCTGCTTCACGGCCCATGCCACATGTTGTGGAAAGCTCAAGGCTGTGTTTACATCAATATTCGGATAATACTTCTGGTTGACTTTGGCGATATGCTCATCGGCCACCGTATATTCAATTTCGCCCTGAGCCACCGCCGTGATTAATTGTTCCACCTCCCTGTCATGGTCTATATGTATATGGATGGTGTCGCCGATCTCGTTGGCCAGAATTGACAATCGGTCGGCAAAGATGGTTCCCTTTTGCACATAAACATCTTTCCCTGCCAGTTCTAATGGGTTCCTGATCAGCTGGTCTTCTATTTCGTCCCAGGTGCGCATCTTTCTCCAGTTTTCCGGCTTACGCTGAACCAATACTTGTTTGGTTTGTATCTGGGGAACGGTAAAATCGACCAGTCCCTGTCTATCGCGGGTAACCGTCAGGCCCATGGCTATCATATCAACCTTCCCTTCTTCGAGCAGGCCAAATGCTCCATGCATATCGTTGGTGATCACAAGCTTCAGGTTCACATCAAGGAAGTCGGCAAACTCTTTCAGCATCTCAAACTGGTAGCCCATGGGCTCACCACGGTAGATAAAATAATTGGTTGAGTTGTAATCTGTAAGGGCTATTAGTGTATCGCGCACCTGAACATTACGGAGAGATGGATCCAGATCGATTGTTTTCTCTTCGTCCAGAATATTGCTCATCTTATCGTCATGACCATCAAGACATGAAGTGCAAATAAGCACACAAGCCACAAGCAGCAAGGTAAGCAGTAGTATTGGTTTTGCCTTTTCCAAAGAAAGGTTTTTCAAATCGAATACCAATGTAGTAAATTAAATTAACATGAGAAACCGGGGGGCCTGGTGAGAGCTACACCACCTTCCTGTATCTCCACACAGCAAGCGTATTCAGCAACACTGCAAGTATAAGCAATGAAAAGAACTGCCTGGTAATATCCTGGAAACCAGACCCCTTCAATAATATCATCCGCATCACATCAATGAAGTAGGCAATGGGGTTGGCCTGGTTCATGGTCTGGGCCCACTCGGGCATGCTCTGAACGGGAGTAAACAAACCGCTCATCAGAATGAAGATAATCATAAAGAAAAACGTCAGGAACATAGATTGTTGCTGGGTATTGGTCAGGGTGGAAATGAGCAGGCCAAGGCCCAGGGCTACCAGCAGGTAAACACCGGCAACAAAAAATATCAGACCTATGCTGCCCACCATCGGTATATCAAATATCAGCTTGGCCAGGACCAGGCCAAAGGCCAGTTCTGTCAATGCGATGAACCAGAACGGAATTAGTTTTCCCAGAATAAACTGATACTTCTTAATCGGGGTTACGTTGATCTGCTCTATGGTACCCATTTCTTTCTCCTTAACAATATTCATGGCCGAAAGGAAGGCACTGATCACCGTCACCAGCAGAACCAGTATACCAGGCACCATAAAAGTAAAATAATCCAGCTCCGGGTTATACCAGTATGCTGCGGAGACCTTAATAGGATCGGGAGGATATCGCAGGCCAAGTTGCTTAACAATAATGTTGCTATTATAACCCTTGATGATGTTCAAGGCATAAGCATTCATCAAACTAGCTGCACTGCCGTTAATGGCATTGGTTGTAAGCTGCATGGTGGCATTTCTATCTACAGTAATCCCTTTTTCAAATCCATTCGGGATCTGGAGTACCTGGTCGGCCAAATTATTCAGGACTGCCTCCTCAGCCACATCGTATGATGCCGAATAATCCACTATCGTGAAGAATGGTGAACCTTTGAATGTTGCAGCCACTTCCCGCGATGCAGAACTCATATCCTGATCAACAATAAAGAGGTTCACATTCTTGATCTCAAAAGTAGCGGTATAGGACAAAACAATCAGCTGCACGATTGGAATGATAAATATAATGGGCATCATGGTTTTATCCCTGAAAACCTGGATAAACTCTTTCTGTAATATGTATAGTATGGTCCTCATTATTATTCCAGCCTGATCTTAAATTTTCGAACACTTACACCAATGAAAAATATTGTCATTCCGATAATGATCAGTGTTTCTTCCCACACATGTGCCAGCCCCACCCCTTTCAGCATGATGTCTTTCACAATGATGATAAACCACTTTGTTGGCATGATATTACAAAGCCATTGCAGCATTTGAGGCATGTTTTCAATCGGGAAAATAAAGCCTGAAAGCAAAATGGTCGGGAGCATCAATGCAAACATGGAGATCATCACGGCTGTTTGCTGGCTTTTTGCCATTGTTGAGATCAAAATACCCAGCGACAGGGCCATGATAATGAACAGGAGGCTTTCCGCCAGGAGCAGGACCAGACTACCTTCCACCGGCATCCCAAAAACAAAGAAAGCCAGTAAAAGAATGGTAATGGCATTTACAAATGAGAGCAGCACATACGGCACCACCTTGCCTACTACGATCTGAATAGGCTTCAGGGGTGATACCAGGAGCACCTCCATGGTTCCCAGTTCCTTTTCACGAGCGATCGAAATGGAGGTCATCATGGCCGATACCAGCATCAGCAGTATGGTGATCACACCGGGTACGAACATGAATACGCTCTTCAGGCTCTGGTTAAATAACATTTTATATTCAGTGTTGATCGTTATAGGCATCCCCTGCTCACCAAACTTATCTCTCATATAATTTTGGATGATGCCTGAAGTATAGTTTACCAGGAGGTTTGCCGTATTCGGATCGGAAGCGTCGGCAATGATATGAATGGATGCATTTTGTTCTTTTTCCAGATTTCTGGCAAAATGATCCCCTATGATGATCACTTCTTTTACATGTCCGGCCTTAAATGCTGTTTCTATCTGGCTTTCATCAGTCAGGTTTTCGTTTAGCAGAAAATATTCGGAAGAGATGATCTTATTGCTCAGCTCCAGGCTCATATGGTCCCTGGAATAATCCAGGATGGCGATCTCGGTGTTTTTTATCTCGGTGGAGATAGCATAACCAAAGATCAGTACCAGCACTATGGGCATACCAAACAGTATCACCATGGTGCGTACATCCCTGAAGATGTGATAGAATTCCTTTATGATGAAGCCCTTCATTAATAATTAGTATTGAGACCTTAGTACTGAGACATGAGATTAATATGTTCTTCGCCTAATTACTATTAAATATGGCAAATGTCATTTTTTGTATCTCAAAAATCTCTTTTGTTAAAATTTTAAAGTTCTCTTCACCCAGATATCCATTTTTTTCAGCAATAATTAATTGTGTTTCCAACTCGCAAGCAGATCCATATGCGACGCTTAAAAAATATCTAAACTCTTTTTCAGATCGTCGACCAGAACCTTCAGCAATGTTTGAGGGAATGGAAACTACTGACCTCCTGATCTGCTGTGTCAAACCAAACCGTTCCTCAACAGGAAATCTATTTGTGATCTTATATGTCTCTATTGATAGAGTCATTGCTTTTTGCCAAATTTTAAGCTTTTTATACTGGTGCATTTCTAGATAGCTTTAAGTGATTATTTTGAGAATGAATGAGTCTCAATACTCATATCTCAATACTCATATCTATCTATTAATACCCAAAATTCATTTATGTCCCCCTGGCAAGTTTAATAAAAACATCCTCCATTAAATCTGCCTTGAATTGCTCCTTAAGATTATCAGGTGTATCCAGGGCTTCTATCCTGCCATCTACCATGATAGAAACCCGTTGGCAATACTCGGCCTCATCCATATAATGTGTGGTCACAAAAACGGTGATCCCCGATTCTGCTGCTTCATATATCATTTCCCAGAATTGCCGCCGTGTAATTGGGTCCACACCACCGGTAGGCTCATCGAGGAAAATAATACTGGGTTCATGCATGATGGCCACCGAAAAAGCCAGCTTTTGCTTCCATCCAAGGGGAAGGGAACTGATTACCGAGTTTTTTTCTTTCTCCAGACCCAGTTTATGCAGATAATGCTGGGTTTTCTTTCTGATGTCCTTTGATTTCATCCCGTAGATTCCGCCATAAAACCTGAAATTCTCTTTTACGGTCAGATCCTCATATAAAGAGAACTTCTGGCTCATATAACCTATATTCCGCTTTACTTTGTTGGATTGACGGGACACATCAAAGCCCGCAACTTCAATTTTGCCTGATGTTGGCATCAAAAGGCCGCACAGTATCCTGATAGCAGTTGTTTTCCCGGCACCATTGGCACCCAGGAAGCCGAATATTTCTCCTTTCTTTACGTAAAAGCTGAGATCGTCATTAGCCGTAAAGCTGCCAAATTTCTTGGTCAGATGCTCCACACGTATGATATGATCTTCCATAAACATGCTAGGCTCCTGTCATCAATTCCATGAAACAATCTTCTATGCCGGGGCGGATGGTCTCTATCTCAATGTTCTCATGCCCTTTTTCCAACAATGCTTCTTTCAGTAAATTTTCCTCCAGAGAACCGGATGTCGGGGTAAAATGTATCGAAGCTCCGAAACGATATGCCGAATGACATGCAGGCAATGACCTGAGGTCTTCTACCAGCCTGAACATATCTGAGGTACGTATAGATGCCAGTGGCCTGCCATGTGACTGTATGATTCCTTCCGGACTATCAATGCTCATAATATTTCCATCCTGCATCAGGGCCACTCTGTCGCACATAGCAGCTTCGTCCATATAGGGTGTCGATACGAGTATGGTGATCCCCCAGTCCTTCAGCCTCTTCAGCATCGCCCAGAATTCCTTGCGGGAAACAGCATCGACCCCCGTCGTGGGCTCATCCAGGAAAAGCACATCCGGCTTATGAATGAGGGCACACGACAGGGCAAGTTTTTGCTTCATCCCGCCACTTAAACGACCTGCCAGCCTTTTCTTAAATGGTTCGATCTGCTTATAGATATCTTCAATGAGATAGTAATTTTCCTCAATGGTAGTATTAAAGCTGCTGGCAAAGAATTTCAGGTTCTCCTCCACCGAAAGGTCCTGATAAAGAGAAAACCTGCCGGGCATATAACCGATGATCCTGCGGATCTTTTTAAAATCCTTCACAACATCGAGTCCTTCCACAGAGGCAGTGCCTTTATCAGGCAGTAATAGCGTTACCAGGATCCGGATAAGACTCGTCTTCCCGGCACCATCGGGGCCAATACAGCCAAATATCTCGCCCTTATCCACCGTAAAGGAAATATCCCGGATAGCCTCTACTTTTTTGTAGGACTTGGATAGGTTTTCTATAACAACTGATGCAGATTTCATTGGTTTATTCAAATCACCTCACCCCCTTAACCCCCTGCCCCCTTTTCCCCCTCTCCTTGAGGGTAGGGGGCCAGGGGGTGAGGTATCAATTATTCTTTAACACGCGTCCAATAAGTAGTTTTCCCAATCAGGGATATCCCAATATATCCACGGATCTTCAGCAAATCATATTCTTTCATTATTATATAACAGCTGTACGTTTTTCCAGTCTTAGGATCATAAATATCTCCTTCATCCCATTCATTGTCGCCATCCCATTCGAAATCGGTGAGCAGCTGGATGCCCAGGGAAGGACGTTTCTGCAATTCTTCATCAGGATTATGCTTATCGAGTTTTGGTTTTCCGGTCTCTTCATCGATGGGAATCTTCAGCCATATAATTTTGCCATAATAGAGTTCATTTTCCATGTAAATTTCGATGTGGGCATCTTCATCTTCATTCAGCCAAATCCCCAGTAGGTCTTCCTGCTGGTAATCCTGGGCATTCACGTTGGCAGCAGTAAAAAACATGGCTGCAATCATCATCAATAAAATCCTGAGCTTTTTCATAATCATTGTTTTAGTGAGTATTTATTAGAAATCTAATATACATTTAAAAGTTGACTTCCCCCGGCATGCCGATCTTCATGGATCCGTCATTAGGCACCAATATCTTCACGGCATAGACCAGGGTCACACGTTCTTCCTTGGTTTGTATGGTCTTTGGGGTGAACTCAGCAGTAGATGAGATCCAGCTAATAGTCCCACCCAGGCTGCTATTCTCTTTCTTGGTTTTATCGATCTGTACTTCCACTTTCTGGCCAATCTTAATATGAGGTAACTGGTCGCCGCTCACATATACCTTTAGCTTCATAAGGCTCAGATCTGCAATCTTAAATAGCGGCTTCCCCGGTGCTGCTACTTCACCAGCCTCGGCATACTTGATAAGCACGGTACCATCCACGGGATTGCTAATATAGCATTTCGACAGCTTCTCCTTTACCTGATCGACCTGGATATTCATGGTTTCAATCTCTGCCAGCACCTGCTGCTCCTGCGAACTTGTGGCGGTAATCTGCGCATTGATCAGGTCGACAGCACCATTGATATCATCCACCTGCTTCTGTGTTGCCGCACCATCGCTAAAAAGCTTTTCAAGCCTTTTCTGGTTCACGACAAGGTTCTTCTTCTGCTGTATTTGCACATCCATCTGGGCTTTAATTGTTAGCAGCCGTGTCCTCACCGCCTCTATACCTTTAATAAGTTGCTCTTCCTTCAGAAAAAGCTCGGTAGTATCGATCAGTCCAATAATTTCCCCGGCCTTTAACTCCTGCCCTTCTTCAATAACAAGAGAGAATATTTCACCCTGGGCCATAGCAGAAACCATCACTTCCGTAGCTTCAAAGTTACCGTAGGCATCAGCCTTATCGTCATTGTTCCTGCAGGCAATTATTCCTGCTGATAAGATGAGAATCCAAAAAATCTTTTTCATTTTATACTGTTTTATAATACACCCAATGTTGTTAAATAATCTACTTTGGCCTTGGCCAGTTTTACCTTATGCACCTCCATGTTCAGCTTAGCCTGTGCCTCCTCATTCATCCGGCTTACATAATCTGAGGAGGTGATCACCCCATTGTCGAATTGTGAGGAAGCTGTCCTGGCGATGCTAATCCTGAGGCCGATAACCTCCAGATCTTTTTCCATAAGGCTTTCGTATTTCCGCATATCAGCCAGGTGTTGTTCCAATGCAATACCGAGGTTCTTATCAAAAGCTTCCTGTTCACGGTCGACAAGCTCTTGCTGCAGACCAAGTATCTGCTTATCCTTTTTATTCTGGTTCCAGTTCCAGACCTTCCAGTTCAGCCGCGCGCCAACAATATAAAAGGGGGTCCACTCGTCTTTCAATACATTCAGTCCCGGGTTTCCGTAGCCCAGCTGGCCAAAACCTGAAAGCTTGGGCCTCCAGGTCCCGGTGATCAAATCCTTGCTGTCTTCCAGCATTGATCTTTGAATATCATAAATTTCAAGTTCCGGCCGCGCTGGATCATATGAAGCGGATGAGATAATATGTTCAGGCATGTCCAGCATGATTTGCACAGTTAATTCTTCCGATATCAACTCAGACAATATGCTGATAAAGGCTTCTTTTTGAATGGCTGTTTCATCCAGTTGTTGTTCAATCATGATGATCTCTGCCTTCAACACATCCCTATCAGAACCCAGAGCCATCCCGTGCTCTACTGCCGAACTAACATCTTCTAACTTATTATGAAGGTTCTCCAGCAGCACACCTAATAGTTTTTCATTTTCCTGCATAAGGATAATGCTGAAAAATATGGAATTGATATTCTCCTTCAAGCTGTTCAACTCTACCTCCACCCGCTGCTTCTCTATTTCGTATCTGGCCAGGTCCAGTTTTTTTTGGCTCCCGGTGATACCACCATCATAGATTACCTGGTACACATCCATGGTGAATTTATACTGGTCCTTGGGAGGAGGCGGTGTTTCCAGTGGTGCAGGTGCCACATAGGTATCAATGGGCGGTGGAAGATAAAAAGGCGGAATCGCCACATCCACCTGCGGTACATCCGACTGGTAGCTTGCCTGCCCGTTGATTTGCACCTGTGGCAGGTAGTTTGCACTCAACTTCTTCTGTTGAATCTCGCTGGCAGCATTCAATAGTTCCGTTCTGTATGCTGTCGGATAGCTGCTAAGAGCCAGCTCATGGCACATCTCCAGGCTCAGGGTATCAGGCACCTGCCCATACACATACGCAGCCATAAGGAAACCGATGATCAATATGATTCGTTTCATGCTTTTCTGATTGCGTTCATTATTAATTGTGGGACTTCCTTCTTGCGTTCCTGAAGAAAGTTATCATAAGCGTCTTTGTCATTATCAAACAACATCCTTTCTATCAGTGGGCGTGCAGCAAAGGGAAATATACAAAGCCCGAGTAGGTTTACGAAAAAATGCCTTGGATCCCGAATATAGATTTTTTCCTCTTCCAAGGCCTGTCCAATCTTCCCGATCATCACCTTTGGATTGATGCCGGCCTCTTTTATCAGCTCAGCAAGATATTCAGGGTTTTTGCTTAACTCCTCCAACACAAATATGGGTACCAGCGGGTTCTCCACAAATACATCCATGTAACGTTCCACAAAAGCATAGATCTTTTTCTCCAGGGTCATCTCCGACATAAAGATTACCCCCAGGTGTGGGATAAACTGACCGAAAACCTTCTCGAATATCTTACGGAACAGTTTTTCCTTACTTCTGTAATAATAGTGCAACAAGGATTTGTTTATACCTGCCTTGTCAGCGATCATCTGCATGCTGGTTCCGCTATAGCCGTTCAGCATAAACACTTCCCTGGCAACATCCAATATATGCTCCTCAGTGCTTATCTTCTTTTCTGTCATCTCTTGACCATTTAGTTTAACTACTTGAATTAACCACTTGGTTAAACTGATTGGACAAAAATATAGTATTGAAATCCGAAAGTCAAGGAATTTTGTAATAAATTTCATATACTTTTGCATTATGCGTCTTCTGAAAGCATCATTAATCACCTTGCTCCTGATTGTTACGTGCATGTTATCGGCTCAAAACAGTCAGGAATGGGAGCTTGGAACCGGGTCTGATCTGTGTATATACGACAGCCTGCCTTTTTCTATAAGTATGCTCGAAGAGGGTTTTGTTAGCAGCTCAGAAGTGATATTTTGCCCTGCCGGGATAGAACGCTCATCACCAAATGATATCAGAAAGCGATATCCTTTCAACTGGGAAGTTAAGTATAATAACATATACCTTAAAAATGCTGAAGGAATCGTGTATGAAGGGATGAATGAGCACGGGTTTTCAGCCTCACTGATGTTTCTGGAGAATAGTCAGCTGCCTGAAAAAGAAAGAGAGCTGATCCCTGTCGGTGCTTCCCTGGCCGTTAATTTTTTTATCGATCATTTTAAATGTGTCGATACCGCATTGTTAGCCATATGGGATATCAGGATATTCGATGACCTTGGCCTCGACGGAGGATGGCCATTCAGAATCGTGCTGCATGATACCTGCGGAGCTACAGCATATGTCGAATACGTAGAGGGAAAAAGATCTGTGTACACGCCTTCCTACCCTTCCTTTATTGTCGGCGGCCCTGATTATAGCCGTTTGATTAAGCTGGAACATATCCCGGAGGAGCTTCCGCGAAACAGGCTTGAACATCTTTATCTGGATATTGTGTATTCAGGCTGGCCCCCAAATACGACTTTGATCTTGTTAAGTCTTTACATGAACAACTTTGCTGACAAGCGCTATTATGGATTTTTCAGGTACCACCAGGACCGGGAGCTATTCATATTAACTCCCACCAATGACGAAGCAGTTTTTAATTTCAGGGAAATCGATTTCTCATCAGGAACAGAAGTCTCAACAACTTTCTTTTAGGCTTCCAGAAGCCGGGTTTTTACTTTGGAGGCCAGGATGTCGATGGCAACCACGTTTTCGCCGCCCTGGGGAATAATAATATCGGCATAGCGCTTTGATGGTTCGATAAACTGCAGGTACATCGGCTTCACAAATGTATGATAATGCCTCAACACTTCCTCGGGATCCCTGCCACGCTTAATAATGTCCCTTGACATGTTGCGGGAGAGTCGGTCATCATCATCGGCGTCAACAAAAGCTTTCACATTGAAGCTATTTCTTAAATCCGGGTTTGTGAAGATCAGTATTCCTTCTACTATGGTTACTTCACGAGGCTCCACCCTGATGGTATCCTGCAGCCGTGCGCATTCGACATAAGAGTATGTAGGCATATCGATGGCATGTCCGTCTTTCAACATCTCAAGGTGACGTATTAGCAATTCCCATTCGATGGAGTCCGGGTGATCGAAGTTTATCTTCTTTTTCTCTTCCGGGGGTAGATGGCCGTTATCCCAGTAGTATGAGTCCTGTGCGATTACCGATACACTATCCTCCGGCAACAGTTCTACCATACGATTCACTACCGTGGTCTTCCCTGATCCCGATCCACCTGCTATACCAATTATTAACATATAATAAGTTTTCGTTTGCTAAATTAAAAAAACACTTCGAACTTCGAACTTCAAACTTCAAACTTCAAACTTCAAAATATGGTAATTCCCAGTGCCCCGACGCTGGCCATAATTATACTCCAGATCACATTCCCTGCCAATGTCCAGATCCACAATCGTTTGGTATCCCTAACGATGGTAATGCCGATGGCCATTCCTAATGCAGGTCCGAATATACCGGGGAGAAGAAGGCCCAGCCCGATCACACCGTATTTGTTCAGGTAGCGATGCATTTTTGCTTTAGACTTACCCAGGTATCGCTCCCCTTTCTTGCTCATAATGTAGCGTTTCACCTTACTACCGAAAATAAATACCAGTGTTGTGCTGGTGGCTGAACCCAGGATGATGGTGATGGCAATCACCTCCGGGCTGAACCCATATGCCAGTCCAACAGGTATGGCCATCCAGAGGCCGAAGGCCCCCACGCAAAATAATATGAGTAAGTGAAGCAAGGTCATATTTCAATTAAAAATAGCCTTCTAAGATACTAAAAAGGTGATTGCTTACAGCAAAAAGCTGATGAGTATACCTGCGGCCACTGCCGAGCCGATCACTCCGGCTACATTAGGAGCCATGGCGTGCATCAGCAGGTGGTTGTTGGGATCATACTTCAGGCCTTCAGCCTGCACCACCCTCGCACTGTCGGGAACTGCCGACACGCCGGCGGCTCCAATGAGGGGATTGATCTTGTTCTCCTTCGACAGGAAGAGGTTCATTACTTTGGCAAAGATCAATCCCCCGGCAGTGGCTACCATGAATGATATCGCACCCAGGGTAAAGATCATCAAAGAGTCGGTGGTCAGGAAAACATCAGCCTGGGTGGAAGCACCCACAGTTAGGCCAAGCAAAATCACCACGATATCGATCAGGGAGGTCCTTGCCGACTCAGCCAAACGTTTGGTCACGCCACTTTCCTTCAGGATATTCCCGAAAAATAACATCCCCAGCAAGGGTAGTGCCCCGGGAGAAATAAAAGTGGTCAGGATGAGTCCTACAATAGGAAATAAGATCTTCTCAAGCTTGGAAACTGAACGTGGTGGCTTCATCACGATCTTACGCTCGCGTTTTGAGGTGATCAAACGCATGATGGGCGGTTGTATGATGGGAACCAGTGCCATATAAGAGTAGGCTGCAATGGCAATAGGGCCAATCAGGTTGGCCGTTTGTATGCCGTTGATAATATTTCCATTTGCCAGCTTCGAAGAAAGGAAGATCGCCGTAGGCCCATCTGCCCCACCGATTATACCAATGGCAGCTGCTTCAGGAAGGTTAAAGCCAATCACCAACGCACCCAGTAAGGTCAGGAAGATCCCTACCTGCGCCGCTGCACCAAGCAGCATGAGCCGTGGATTCGAGATCAATGAGGAAAAATCCGTCATGGCCCCGATCCCCAGGAATATAAGCGGAGGGTAAATCCCTTTTGTGACCCCGTAATACAGATAGTTAAGCACGCTCCCCTCCTGGTATAAACCAAGTTGAAGGTTAATATCCGGCGATTGAAAAAACGGGACATTCCCTATAATGATGCCGGTGCCGATAGGGACCAGCAAAAGGGGTTCATAATCATATTTTATGGCCAGGTAGATAAAAAGCAGCCCGACCAGGATCATAATAATATGTCCCGGTGTAGCATTGGCAAATCCGGTATAAGAAAGAAACTTCTTGAATCCCGCCAGGGCACCATTTTCCTGGGATGTGCCCGCATCTTCATCAGCCTGAACAATCGTTTCTACCTCATCCTGGCTTCCAAAAGCAGGGTGATCGAAGGCCTGCAGGCGCTGCAGGCCGGCTGTTAGGATGGCCAGTATGCCGATGATCCCGAGTATTGTAAGTGCTTTACGTTTGGTCATCACTTATTCGATTTCAAGTAAAACATCACCCTGTAATATGCTGTCGCCGGCATTTACCTTAAGCGACTTCACGATGCCTTCACGCTCGGAGGCAAGGTTGTTTTCCATTTTCATGGCCTCATATATCAGCAGAGTATCACCACGCTTAACCTCATCACCAATGTTTATTTTGAGCTGCATAATGATACCTGGTAAAGGTGCTTTCACCTGGTACACGGAAGCATCTTTCTTGATCACATGTGAATCCTTGGCTTTGGGTATATCCTTGCGAACCAGTTGAGGTGTTTTGGAGGCCTTCTTTTCAGAATGGATCTCTACCTTATACTTCGTACCATTCACCTCTACCCTGGCCACCTGACCTTCCAGGCTCGTGACCTCGACATCATAATCATGTCCTCTGATGGTAAACTTGAAATGCTTCATTACTCTTTATTTGTTTTTTCCGGGAAAATCCCTGATTGCATAAATTTTTGAACTCCAGGGAGAATATGTTTTCGATACCCTTTTTATCGTGATCACATTGCTTTCTTCATCATGCAGTTCGCAGTGCAGATATATGGCCATGCTGATCGCTGCAGCTACATCGCCGGAGATGAATAATTGTTTTTCTTCTGCTGCCTTGTACCGCCCCTCACGCCTGAGCTTTAGCCTGGCGCGGTAGTTGAGCGTCTTCGACAGATAAGTAAATACGACATAGAGTACCACCAGCGCCATGAATACGGTAATGTAGCCCACAATGGCGATGATGATCCCTTCGGGGAAAAGTGCACTCAGGTCGAAATTAAATTTCAATAAATTCATGGCTTACAATGGGATATTTCCGTGTTTTTTCGGTGGATTTGTTTCCTTTTTGGTGGCCAGCGTTTTTAGGGAGCGTATCACCCTGAAGCGTGTATTCCTGGGCTCAATTACATCATCGACATACCCATATTTTGCTGCTTCATAAGGATTGGCGAACTTATCTTTGTACTCCTGTTCTTTCTTGCGAACGAATTCTTTTCTTTCATCTTCATCTTCAATCTCGCGCAAAGCTCTTCCGTCGAGGATCTCTATGGCACCTGCAGGCCCCATAACAGCGATCTCGGCGGTTGGCCACGCATAGTTGGTATCTCCCCGTAGCTGCTTGGAACTCATCACATCATGCGCACCGCCATAGGACTTCCTGATGGTGATGGTGATCTTAGGAACGGTGGCCTCACCGTAGGCAAACATCAGCTTCGCCCCGTGCGTAATGATACCAGCATATTCTTGTCCGCTTCCCGGAAGGAATCCCGGAACATCAACAAGCGTCAGTATAGCGATGTTGAAAGCATCACAGAACCTCACAAAACGGGCTGCCTTTCTGGAAGCGTTGATATCGAGCACCCCGGCCAGGAAATTTGGCTGATTGGCCACAATGCCTACTGATATGCCATCGAAACGGGCAAAGCCGGTAATGATATTCCTGGCATAGTTGCGTTGTATCTCAAGAAATTCCCCGTTATCCGTAATGGAATGGATAATATCAAGCATCTCGTACGGCAGGTTCGCATCTTCGGGGATCACATCATTTAAAAAATCTTCCTGACGGTTGATGGGATCATTGCATTCAATGACAGGTGCTTCTTCCAGGTTGTTAGATGGCAGATAGCTGACCAGTTTCCTGATCAACAGAAGGCCTTCTTCCTCATTTTCGGCAATAAAGTGAGCCACCCCGGATTTGGATCCATGTACCTGTGCACCACCCAGGTCTTCCGTAGAAATATCTTCTCCGGTCACTTTCTTGGTTACTTTGGGGCCTGTCACGAACATATAGCTGGTCTTCTCGCTCATCACGATGAAGTCGGTAAGGGCAGGTGAGTATACGGCACCTCCTGCACATGGGCCAAAGATGGCTGATATTTGTGGCACCACACCGGAGGCAAGGATATTCCTTTCGAAGATCTCAGCATAGCCGGCCAGGCTCCTGACACCTTCCTGTATCCGGGCTCCGCCACTATCGTTGATCCCTATCACCGGGGCTCCTACCTTCATGGCCTGATCCATCACCTTGCAGATTTTCTGTGCAAAGGTTTCGGATAAAGAACCGCCAAAAACGGTGAAGTCCTGAGAGTAAATATATACTACCCTTCCGTCGATGGTACCATGGCCGGTAACAACACCATCTGAAAGATATTGCTGCTTTTCCAGCCCAAAGTCATGACAACGATGGGTCACAAACATATCGTACTCTTCGAAGCTGCCTTCATCGAGCAGCATATCGATCCTTTCCCTGGCGGTGTATTTCCCTTTGGCATGCTGGGCATCTATACGTTTCTGTCCACCACCGGCCTTGGCCTCTTCCCGTTTGTCGAGAAGTTGCTGGATCTTGTTTGCAAATGACATCATAGGATGATTTTTACAGGATTACTTTTTGCTTTTCTCTTCACAAAATTCAGTCAGTACCCCAAAAGTGGATTTAGGGTGGAGGAAAGCAATGTCGAGCCCTTCAGCACCTTTTCGTGGCTGCTGATCGATCAGCCTGATACCGGCTTCTTCTGCTTCTTCCAGATGGGATTCAATATTCTCAACGGCATACGCAATATGATGGATGCCTTCGCCCCTTTTTTCAATGTATTTTCCAATGGGCCCCTCAGTATCTGTCGACTCTAACAATTCGATCTTTGTTTGCCCGATCCTCAGGAATGCAGTCCTTACTTTTTGATCTTTGACCTCCTCTACGGCATAACATTTCGTTCCAAGCATTTTTTCATAGAAAGGAATGGCCTCATCGAGGCTTCTTACGGCAATGCCAATGTGTTCAATATGAGATGGTTTCATGACCCAAGTCTTTGTTGTTAAATTTTTCACAAAAGTATGGTAAAATTTTGATTTCAAAAAAAGAACCGGCCTTATTTTTTTGTCAATAAGCCGGTTCTAATACCATCAGATAGAATAATGATTATTACTCAAGCACGAAAGCCACCTCCAATACCATCATGGACCTTACCTTTTTGCCTGAATGCCTGGCTGCTTTCCACATCAGGTTGGTAAGTTTTATAACCCGGATAGCCTCTGTTTCTAAAGCAGGATCGGTACTGCTCACCACCGCTACATCGGTAATGCTCCCGTCTGTATCTATGACAAATTCAATGTAGACCTTCCCTTCAAGTCCTTCCGCCAGGGCATCGAGAGGATATATAATGTTCTCCCTGATGAATGCCTCAAGCCCATCTTTGCTTCCCTTGAACTCGGCCATCTGCTCCACCAGAACAAATACTTCATCCGGTTTCTCCTCTACCGAGACATCATCTAAAGAAAGGCTGATTTCTTCGCAATCCAGGGTACGCCCAGATCCGCCACCCGGCATGTATTTTCTTCCCGAGTGGGATTTTTGCATTGTACCTGGCACACCCCCGACAGCATAATTACTCACTCCCTCAGGAAGAGGCAGTGGCTGACTAACTGTAGTATACGTGCCATCATCATTGCGGACAAGGTTATCGATGGCCACAAAGGATGTATATTGTGTAAGCAGGTTATACTTGAGGCCCAGGCCGGTGATCTCTTCTTCCAGCTCATTGGTATACATGTTGAGAGAAGCATAATCATCCAGTATCTTGATCTTTTCCCTGGCCCAGAGGTATGTCAGCGCAGCATTTCTTTCATCCACGGCAGCATCATTTACGGCGAGGAGCTTTGTATAATCTCCTTCACCGGATGTGCCTGTGATCTTAATGCTTCCCTTCGCATTACCTCTATACTTTCCGAATATGATCAGCGGACGCTCAGCAAATACATCTGCCATGGAAAGTGGTTCCACATCGTATGCCTCAAAACCTTCATACGCAATATTTATGTTGGTCAGCACAGGTTGCTGGATATACTTCCTGAACTTCTCTGCAATGGCTGTAGCCTGTTCGTCATTGGTCACCACGAAAGGAGTGCCCATGCCCGCATGTGCCATACCTTCGATCAGATAGCGGTTTACACCGGAACCAATCCCGAAGGGGAAAAAGCTGGCTGTCCCCAGGTTGTTCCTGATCAGGTCGAAAGCCTCTTTCTCCACAGAGACATATCCATCGGTGAGGATCACGAAACTCCTGGCGTATTCCTTCGTGCCATTAAATTTTGTGCTCTGCTCCATCCTCTCAAGAGACAATGCCCTGCGAAGCGCCGGCAGCAGTTCGGTGCCACCACCACCATGCTGCTTGTCGATGAAGGTGATACCCTTATTAATATTGCTTTCTGTGGCCGCAACGGAACGCTCCGAAAAAAGACTTGAGCCTCCTGAGAAAAGCAGGATGTTAAAGCAATCTGTAGGCTTAAGCTTTGACAGCAGCTTTCTCATCATCTCCTTTGAAACATCGAGCGGATAGCCCCACATGGATCCTGAAATATCTACGATAAAGACGTATTCCCTTGCCGGGATCTGATGCGCCTCAGGACGGGCCGGAGGCTGCACCATGACCAGGAAGAAGTTTTCTTCCTTCCCTTCAAAAAGCAAGAGGCCTGACTCTATCTCCCCTCCTGCCAGGCGGTAGCGGATGATCATATCCCTGTTTCCTGATGCTGCCTCCCCATCCTTGAGTTTCAGATTGGCAACGGAAGGGTCTTCATAGTCAATATCCATCTTATGGGTAGTGCAGCTCACCTCCTGTATGGGCAATCCGGCAGAAATGCTAACCGTAATATCGAAATCATAGAGCGGTGCTTCACCTTCAAGGGTATAAGGGTTCCTGATCCAATTGTCGGTGGTGGAGGCAATATCTTCCCTGGTATTGGAATACCTGGGGCCAACCACCGTTGGATATACAAACTCATAAACTCCCCCTTCAGGGATGAGCAATTCAGTATAACTCATCTCCACCAGGATCTTATCCCCGGGCATAATATTGGCCACATTCATGGTGAACACATTGGGCCTTTCCTGCTCGAGAAGGGAAGCACTCTGTCCGTTTTCCCGGGCCGCCTCATAATCAGCACGGGCCTGTTGTCTTTCTTTTATCGTAGCTATGATCTTGCGCTCACCTATGGTCATCTGCATGCTGTATACAGCAGCCCTGGTGGAAGCCGGAAATACATAGATGGCTTCAATGGGGTTCTTTCCCTCATTCTTATAAACCTGGGTGATGGTCACATCAGCGATTACCCCGGCAATACGCACATCCGCCGATGTCGAAAGCAATGGAATAGCATCCGTCACGGGATCACCCTTCGGGATCATAAAATAGGGTGAGAGGGTATTCTCATTATCCTCGTACGCCTGCGACAAAGCAGTTGTGCTTGCCAGTATCGGCATGGCCATGAGCAGGCCTGAAAGGGCATGTATGCCCATCTGATATAATGTTCTCTTTTTCATAATAATATGTGTTATTGGGTTATTGTAATTTGAATTTGAAGGGAACCGTCATGGCAAGCCTGACAGGCACGCTTCTTTGTTTTTCAAGCAGTTCTTGTCGTGTTTTTCTTTTCATGGCATGGGTTTTAGGATTAAATAAAAAGCGCGATTACACCATGATGATGCACCGGTCACGCAAATTCCATAAAACACCATAAAAAAAGACCTGGCAGGTCGGGGACCTGCCAGGTCTTTTCAAATTCAAACTTAGAATTTATCCTTTAATAGCCTTCACTCCCGGCAGTTCCTTGCCTTCGATATATTCCAGCATAGCACCTCCGCCTGTTGAAACATAACTGACCTGATCTTTCAGATGATATTTGTTGATGGCTGCAACGGAATCACCGCCGCCAATGAGTGAGAAAGCACCTTTTTGGGTGGCTTCTGCAACTGCCAGGGCGATGGACTTGGTCCCTGCTTCGAAATTGCTCATTTCAAACACGCCCATGGGGCCGTTCCAAAGAATGGTAGAAGAATTGCCAATGGCTTCTTCAAAGGCCTTGATGCTTTTTGGGCCAATATCCAGGCCCATCATGTCATCCGGCACGGCATCGGCCTGAACGATCGCCCTGTGGGCATCATTATCGAACTCTTCTGCGGCAACCGTATCCGAAGGGATGTAAAAGTTTACACCCAGTTCTTTGGCTTTATAGAGTGCCTTCCTGGCTGTATCTACAAGATCTTCTTCCACCAGGCTTTGCCCCACATGGCCACCCATAGCTTTGATAAAGGTAAACATCATGCCCCCGCCAATAATCATATTATCGACCCTATCGAGCAAGTTGATGATGATCTCGATCTTGCCCGACACCTTCGCACCACCAAGAATGGCAGTAAATGGTTTCCCGGATTCATGCAGCACCTTATCAATACTCTTTACTTCATTCTCCATGATATAACCAAAGAGTTTATTGTCGGTGAAGAACTGCGCAATGATGGCTGTGGAAGCATGCGCCCTGTGGGCGGTACCAAAAGCATCATTCACATATACATCTCCCAGTGAAGACAGCTTCCTGGCGAAAGTCTCATCACCCTTTGTTTCCTCACCATAGAAGCGAAGGTTTTCCAGCAAAAGCACCTCCCCCGGCTTCAATGATGCAGCTTTTTCTTTAGCTTGTTCACCTATACAGTCATCAGCGAAGCGAACATCAACGCCCAAATTTTCTGACAGGTATGGCAGTAGATGTTTTAAAGAGAATTTATCTTCCGGACCGGTCTTGGGCCTGCCCAGGTGTGACATCAGTATCACGGATCCACCTCCTTTGGTGATCTTCCTGATCGTAGGTAAGGCAGCATCGATCCTGGTCGTATCCGTAATCTCAAACTGATCATTAAGCGGCACATTAAAGTCGACGCGAACAAGCGCCTTTTTACCGTTGAAGTTATAATTGTCGATGGTATTCATATCTATGCTATTTATGATTTTTCAAATATATGTCTGCCTGCTAAATTATAAAAAGGAAACTAATTATCATTACATTTGCTTTACTCCAATACCTACTTCATCAGATGACAAAATTTCCCGGCACCATAACATCCAAGCTTCCCCGTACGGGTACTTCCATCTTTGCTGTGATGTCGCAGCTTGCCGCTGAGCACAACGCCATTAATCTTTCACAGGGATTTCCCGACTTCGATGTCTCTTCTGAGCTGATCAGCCTCATTAATAAATACATGAAGAAGGGCTTTAATCAGTATGCTCCCATGCCAGGCGTTCCGCTTCTGAGGGAGCGTATCTCTGAAAAGATCTACAAGACCTATGACATAAAATACGATCCCGACAAAGAGATTACCGTCACAGCCGGAGCCACCCAGGGGATCTACACCGTCATTGCCTCTATGATCAGGGACGAAGACGAGGTGATCATTTTTGAACCGGCCTATGACAGCTATGCTCCTGCTGTTGAATTATGTGGTGGCATAGTAAAACATGCCCGCATGGAACCCCCGGATTACAGGATCAACTGGCCGGAAGTATCACGTATGGTGACCCATCGCACCCGAATGATTATTATCAATACACCCCATAATCCAACAGGATCCATCCTTCAGAAAGAAGACCTGCTGGCCTTACAGCACCTGACCAAAAAAACAGATATTGTGGTGCTCAGCGATGAGGTTTATGAACACCTGATCTATGACGGTAAAACCCATGAAAGCGTATGCAATTATCCGGGGCTGGTTGAAAGAAGTTATGTGACCGGGTCCTTCGGGAAAACCTTTCATGCTACGGGCTGGAAAATGGGATATGTGCTGGCCCCTGAAAACCTGATGAAAGAATTCCGCAAATCCCACCAGTTCGTCGTGTTTACATGCAACACCCCCGTACAACATGCCATCGCTGAATTCCTGAAAAACGAAAAAAACTACCTCGGCCTGCACAGCTTTTACCAGAAAAAACGGGATTACTTTGCAAAGGCCATCAGTGGTTCACGCTTTGAGATCATTCCCTGTCATGGGACCTACTTCCAGCTTGTCGATTACAGCAAGATCTCTGAAGAGGGGGATATGGATTTTGCTACAAGATTGATCAAGGAATATGGGATAGGGACCATTCCTGTTTCCCCATTCTATCACAAGGGGGATGAGAACAGAGTACTCCGCCTGTGCTTTGCCAAAAAAGAGGAAACCCTCGATAAAGCAGCTGAGATCATATGCAAGATATAAACCTTAGCCTGGTGCAGACAAGCCTGGCCTGGGAAAATCCTGAGGCCAACCTGGATCATTTCACTAAAATGCTTGAAACATCCGGGAACCCTGCCGACCTTGTCATCCTGCCGGAGATGTTCAATACCGGATTTACCATGAATGCTGTTAAAAATGCAGAGGATATGAGTGGCCGGAGCCTGCAATGGATGGCCGACGCGGCAAGTAAAAAAAACTGTGTGCTCTGTGGCAGCCTGATCATACTGGACCAGGGGAAGTACTTCAACCGCTTCATATGGATGAGGCCGGATGGCAGCCATGAACATTACGATAAGAAGCACCTTTTCAGGATGGGTGATGAGCACAGGCACTTCTCGGCCGGAAACAAAAAGCTTATCACTGAACTCAAGGGGTGGAAGGTGATGCCCCTGATATGCTATGATCTTAGATTCCCTCTTTGGAGCAAAAACGAGTTCATCGATAATGATTATACGTATGACCTGCTGATTTATGTGGCCAACTGGCCGGCAGCCAGGGCCCAGGCCTGGAGTTCACTCATCACAGGGAGGGCTATTGAGAATATGACCTACACTGCAGGGGTAAACAGGGTGGGTACCGATGGAAGAGGGTATGAATATAATGGAAGTTCCCTGGTGGTAGCTCCCGACGGACATTCAGTGTGCCGGATCCCTCCTGATAAGGAGGTCGTTACAAACATCCTGCTCAAGGCTACACCCATGCTTGAACTGCGTGAAAAATTAGGTGTGGGAAAGGATTGGGATAAGTTTGAATTGATATAAACAGGGTGGTCGCCCAAAGAATTGCTTTATACAATTTGCTTTTTATTAATTGTTTGTATTAATTTGGCAGCCGACTTTAAGATCATATCATGAACATTGTTATTGCAGGCGACGGAGAAGTAGGATTGCATCTGGCACAGGAGTTATCTTCCCTGGATAATCAGAACATCACTATTGTAGATCCTCATGAAGATTTGCTGAAGCAGGTAGAATCACATACCGACCTATTGGCAATCACGGGGGATTCAACTTCTATTGAGACCCTGAAGAATGCCAACGTGAAGAAAGCCGACCTGCTAATCTCTGTACTTCATGATGAGCGCATTAATCTGATAACGGCTGCGCTGGGAAAGCAGCTGGGTGCCAAGAAAACCATAGCCAGGATCAACAACCTGGAATACCTGCAGCCCGAGAATGTGGCCCGTTTCAAAAATATGGGCATAGACGCGCTGGTATGTCCTGAAAATATTGTATCACAGGAAATCGCCACCTTGCTCAGCCAGACGGCTGCTACCGAAGTATTTGATTTTTCCGATGGCAAACTATTTCTCTTTCTGATCAAGCTCGAAGAGAATGCCCCTGTTGTGAACAAGACATTGAACGACATCGTATCCATGTTCCCCCACCTTGATTTCCGAGCTGTTGCCATACACCGGAATTCTAAAACCATTATCCCAAAGGGTGATGATCAGTTCCTGGTAAACGATCTCTCTTATGTGGTGACCAAGCCCGGGGGTATCGACGACCTCCTCAAGCTGGGCGGAAAGCAACGGATCGACATCAGAAATGTGATGATCGTGGGCGGCGGGCGTGTTGGAAGAACCACAGCAAGGAAGCTTGAAAGCAGCCTGAATATCAAGCTTTTTGAAAAAGACAAGCAGAAAAGTTTACAGCTAGCCAGCAAACTTGAGCATACTCTCGTGATCAATGGCGATGCCCGTGACATCCAGCTCATGGAAGACGAAGATATCCGGAGCATGGATGCATTTATTGCAGTTACCGACAGCTCGGAAACCAATATTCTTGCCTGTTTGCATGCTCGTAAGTTCGGTGTGAAACGTACCATAGCCCTGGTTGAGAATATCGATTATATCGACATCTCTCAGAATATCGGAATCGATACTATCATTAATAAGAAACTGAGTACTGCCAGCTATATCGTAAAATACACCATGCATGCGGAAGTCGCCTCCATTAAATGTTTGAGTGGCATCAATGCTGAGGCGATGGAGTTGGTAGCCAATCCCCGCAGCGCTGTCACCAGAAAACCCATCAAGGACCTGAATATGCCGAAGGGAGCCATCATAGGTGGGATCATTAGAGGGGAAGACAGCCATATTGCTGTTGGCGATTTCCAGATAGAAGAAGGCGATAAGGTAGTTGTATTCAGCTTGCCGGAATCTATCCACAAAGTGGATAAACTCTTCAACAACAAATGAAAGACTGGAAGGGAATCAATTTCAAGGTGATCATCAAGGTGATCGGGTTCCTCCTGATTATAGAGGGTGTTTTTATGTTTGGCGCACTGCCATTTTCACTCTATTATGGTGAGCATGAAAGCCTTTCGATATTGTATTCGGGGCTGATCACGATTCTCACCGGAGGGATACTCTGGTTCTCTACCAGGAAACATCCAAAGAATATTGGGCGCAAGGAGGGTTATGTGATCGTAGCCATCACCTGGATCATTATATCGCTATTCGGCACCCTGCCTTTTATTATCAGCCAAACCATTCCCAACTTTACAGATGCATTTTTCGAAACCATTTCAGGCTTTACTACTACAGGTGCTACCATACTCACTGATATAGAGGCCATGCCCAAAGGGATATTGTTCTGGCGAAGCATGACCCACTGGATTGGTGGTATGGGGATCATTGTCTTTACGGTGGCTATCCTGCCTATTCTTGGTATCGGAGGCATGCAGCTTTATTCGGCGGAAATGCCCGGAGTGACAAAAGATAAGCTACATCCCAGGATCACAGCAACTGCCAAAAGGCTATGGGCTATATACATGATACTGACCCTGGCCGAGACGATATTTCTTCTCATCGGAGGCATGAGTCTTTTCGATGCCCTCTGCCATACTTTCGGCACCGTAGCCACAGGAGGTTTCTCCACACATAATACCAGTGCAGCCGGATTTTCAGCTTACAATCAATATGTAATCATTGTATTTATGATCCTGGCGGGAACCAATTTTACCCTGCACTACTTCGCACTGCACGGACAATTGCGCAAAGTATGGAGAAACGAAGAATTCAGGTACTTTATTTACCTCATCCTAACAGGCACCCTGATCATCACGCTTGTACTGGCAATAAGTAAAGATGGGATGTCAATTGAGGAGGCCTTCCGGACTTCCTTCTTCCAGGTTACCTCTATTATTACCACCACGGGCTATATCACTGATAACTATATGCTGTGGCCGGGAATGGTCTGGTTCCTTATTGTATTGATGATGTTTGTTGGTGGGATGGCCGGATCTACCGGAGGAGGTATTAAGGTGGTGAGACAGTTATTGCTCCTAAAAAACAGCCTGCTTGAGCTCAAGCGATTGATCCACCCACAGGCCATTATTCCGGTAAGGATGAACGGCAAGGTAGTATCGCAGGATATCATCTTCAAGGTGATGGCATTCTTCCTCATATATATCATCATCTTCCTGTTCGGAACAACCGTAATGACACTATTTGGTTTGGATGGCGCCACAGCGATTGGCGCTGCTGCTGCCACCATAGGAAATATTGGACCGGGAATTGGGAATGTTGGGCCTGTCGACAATTATGCTTTCATTCCACACGGAGGTAAATGGTTCCTTTCTTTTCTCATGTTGCTGGGTCGTCTGGAACTTTTTACGGTCCTGATACTTTTCTCTCCAGCCTTCTGGAAAAAGTAAACATTTTCGGGAAATACCTTACCTTTGGCTACGATCGATCAAGAAAACCTTTATATGCCAAAGCTTTCAGCAGTTATCATCACCCTGAATGAAGAGAGGAATATCGGCCGATGCATCGACTCTGTGAAAGATATTGCAGATGAGGTTATTGTGGTTGATTCCGGATCATCTGACCATACCCGGGAAATTTGCGAAGAGAAGGGGGCCAGCTTCGTATTCAACGCCTGGAAAGGGTATATTGAGCAGAAAAACTTTGCCAACAGCCTGGCCAAACATCCCTACCTATTGTCTATCGATGCTGATGAAGCCCTGTCGGAGAAGCTCAGAATTTCCATCCTGGCCATTAAAGAAGATTTCAGAGCTGATGGCTATGAGATGAACCGCCTTACAAATTATTGCGGGAAGTGGATCAGGCATTGTGGATGGTATCCCGACCGTAAATTACGCTTGTTCCACAGGGATAAGTTTGAATGGGGCGGTGAACGTATTCATGAAAATATGGTGCAAAAAGTGCCTGATGTAAATATCGAGCATCTGTCAGGTGATCTCCTTCATTATTCTTATTACGATATCTCTCAGCATGTAGCCCAGGCCAATCACTTTACAAATATGACCGCAGAGCTGGCTTTTGAAAAAGGCAAGCGTGCGGGGATGCTCAAGATCATCTTCAGTCCCATGGTGAAATTTATCCGCGATTATATTATCAAGCTGGGATTCCTTGATGGATATTACGGTTATGTAGTTTGCCGGATCTCCGCACAGGCAACATTCATGAAATATGCCAAGATCATGCAGATGAAAAAGGATAATAAAGCCTTATGAGGGACTTCCACCGCATTATCATCAGCCGTACCGACAGCATAGGAGATGTCATCCTTACACTGCCGATTGCCGGCATGCTGAAGAGAAAATTTCCGCATGCTGAACTCATCTTCCTCGGAAGGTCATATACCCGGGAGGTGATCGGGGCCTGCGAACACATCGACCGTTTCCTGAACTGGGACGAGATCAGCAAGCTCGATGCCACCGACAGCCTGAGAGAATTTAAATCGGTAGCGGCCGACATGATCATTCATGTGTTTCCCAGAAAGGAGATCGCCCGGCTGGCCAGGAAAGCCGGTATCCCCATCAGGTTGGGAACAACCAACAGGCTCTATCATTGGGGAAATTGCAACAAGCTGGTACGATTATCGAGGAAAAGGTCAGAGCTGCATGAAGCGCAACTGAACCTGAAGCTTATCGAAAGCATAAGTGGCGAAGATACTATCAGCAAAGAGAATATTCCCCAATTATACGGATTCACAAAAATTGAAGCCCTGGAAGACAGCTTCAAAAAGCTTATAGATCCCACCAAATACAATCTTATCCTGCATCCCAAATCAAAGGGTAGCGCCAGGGAATGGGGCGTGGAGAATTTTATCGAACTTATCAATATACTACCGGAAGAAAAGTATGGGATCTTCATCAGCGGAACCGCCGATGAAGGGCAAATGCTAAAGAATACAGGTATTTTTGACAACAAGAAAGTCACCGACCTGACCGGAAAAATGTCGCTGGGACAATTCATGAGCTTCATTCGTGAATGTGACGCCCTGGTAGCAGCAAGCACAGGGCCATTGCACCTGGCAGCAGCCATCGGCATCAAAGCCATTGGCATTTACCCGCCAATCAGGCCCATGCATCCCGGCAGGTGGGCACCCATTGGAAAAAAGGCCGTATACATCGCAAAGGAAAATAATTGCAGTGATTGCAGAAATAGCGGCGAATGCCACTGCATGAAGGAGATTCCTCCTGAAGCACTTAAAAAACTGCTCGTTTAAATGCCTGTCAATATTATGTGTATTATTGATGGCAGAAACAAAAAGACTTGAAAAGGATAAAAGAATATATCAATTCCGGAGAGCTATTAACCCATTTGTTTTTTGGGGGCCTGGTGTTGATGATCATATCCATCCCCCTGTCGAGATTCATGATGAGCGTATCACAGTTTATGCTCTCCGGTTTCCTGATCCTGGAGTTTATTTCGCTTGATAAGGTTAAGAAATACCTGAAGAAATATCCGGTCTATATTCATATTTTCCTGTTCCTGCCAACTGCCCTCTACTGGATATTGGAAAGCATTATCAGCATTTTTAAGCGTTTTATGAGGAAGGAGAACCTGCCCGCTATTGTCTTTGCATCCCTGTATTTGCTGCATGTCCTGGGGCTTTTATTTACCGTTGACTTCGAGTATGCCTTGAAAGATCTGCGAATCAAGCTTCCGCTCCTGGTGCTCCCTTTGATCTTCTCAGTTACGGAATCCCTGGACTGGAAAAAGTTCAGGACCCTGATGTTATTTTTTATTGCGGCAGTGGTGGCCGGCACTTTCATCAGTACCTTCATCCTTCTCACACAGGAGGTAGATAACCTGAGGGATATCTCAATCTTCATCTCACATATCCGGTTCAGCCTGCTCATCAGCATTGCTATATTCACCCTTGCTTATTTCATCACCAGGCAGGCAGGGTTCAAGAAGTATATGCGTGTGATATTTATTCTGCTGCTGGGATGGTTCGGCATATATTTATTGCTTTCGGCATCCATTACCGGTATCGTGGTGCTTTTCATTGCCCTCTTTGTCATGGCCGTGCACTACACCATGCAAAAACGAAACATCTATTCACGTATCGCAACTGTGGTCCTCATCCTGGCTCCGGTAGTGTTGTTTGTTTATATGATGGGGGTCGTAACAGATGTATATAAGATTCACAAGACCGACTTAAACGAATTAGACCGCTTAACAGCCAGCGGTAATTACTACTGGCATGATACCACTAACCTGCAAACAGAAAATGGCCATTATGTCTGGTTATACATTTCTACAGATGAGATGAGAGATGCCTGGAACCAACGAAGTTCTTATGATTTCGATGGGCAGGATTCCAAGGGGCAGCTTATAAAATATACCCTCATCAGGTATATGACTTCCAGGGGGCTTAGAAAAGATGCTGAAGGGGTAACATCACTCAACCCGGAAGACATCGGACTGGTAGAGAATGGTGAAGCCAGCCATCACTACCATGAACGATCGGTATTCTATATCAGGTTATATAAGATCATCTGGGAGGTACAGCAATACCTTCGTACCGGTGACCCCAGCGGTTATTCAGCAATGCAACGAATTGAATACTGGAAAACTTCCTTCCAGATCATAAAACAATACCCATTCATAGGAGTGGGTACCGGAGATATGAACATCGCCTTTGAAAGGCAATACGAGATCATGAACAGCCCCTTAAAGCCGGAGTTCCGCTGGAGGTCACACAACCAGTTCTTGTCCATTACTGTTGGCTTCGGGCTTATAGGGATCATATGGTTCATTTTCGGACTGCTGTATCCACCCATAAAGGCCGGCCGTTTCAATGATTATTTCTTCCTGTCCTTTTTTGTGATAATGATGGTTTCCATGATATCTGAAGACACCATAGAGACGCAGGCCGGGGTCAGCATCTTTGCATTCTTTACTTCACTCTTCCTCTTCGGGAAGAAAGATATTAATTCAATTTAGGGAGATGGGCGAAGGAAGCATGGTAATAAACGAGAATTGGCTTGTGGTTGTGAACCCCAATGCCGGTAGCAGAAAAGGAGAAAAAGATTGGCCAAAAATCGCTGAGCTTCTCGATGAGTATGGTTTTAAATACAAGGCCGTGTTCACTGAAAACCGCAATCATGCGATCGACCTTACAGCCTCTGCCCTGAATGAAGGCTTCAGGAAGATCATAGCTGTTGGTGGTGACGGTACATTGAATGAAGTGGTGAATGGTATTTTCAGGCAAAAAGCCTGCTCATCCAATGAGGTTATTATCGGAACGATACCAGTAGGAACGGGTAACGACTGGGGCAGGACCTACGAGATGCCTAAAAAGTACAGGAAAGCCATCAAGGTAATCATGAAAGACTACCGCTTTACCCAGGATGTTGGCCATGTAAGTTATTATGATCAGGAGGGAAAGCAGGAACGCTATTTTGTCAATGTCAGCGGGATGGGATATGATGCACTCGTAGCACTCAAAACCAACCGCATGAAAGACAAAGGAAAAGGTGGCACCATGGCCTACATGATGAATATTTTCACCGGCCTCTTCCAATACAAAAACACCCATTTCGATATCGATGTTGACGGAAAGCATGTTTTCAGCGGAAAGGTTCTGAGCATGAACCTTGGCATTTGTAAGTATAATGGCGGAGGGCTGATGCAAGTCCCCAACGCAATCCCCGATGACGGCCTGCTGGATGTAACCGTTATTAAAGGGGTTTCGAAATTTGTCATTATTCGGAACGTAGCCAAGCTTTACGACGGTTCATTCATCAAACTAAAGTTTGTTGATACTTTCCGTGGCAGCAACTGCCGGATCGTCTCCCGTCCGAAGGGTGTCGTTTTGCTGGAAGCAGATGGCGAATCCCTGGGTCATTCACCCCTTGATTTCTCCGTACTCCCTAAAACACTGAACCTTATCATCCCGGAACCGAAACAGAAAGAAAAAAATCTTTGAAATTGATTATCCTCGGGGCAAGCCCACGAGGTATTAACCCA
>JAOZTN010000016.1:0-36254 GCA_029942245.1 Bacteroidales bacterium
CAGGGGAGCTTATTAGGAAACCTCGCGGCAAGCCACGAGGAATTATTTAATTAAACATTCTTTCCCCTTTTGTTGTTTAGTGAGTTACAAGAATTATCAACTAATTTTTATACAATGGAATTTCCTGAAATCAATTATCTGGCAGCAGGTTCACTATTCCCCTGGCAAGGTTTTATTTATCAGCTCAAGTAATTCTTTCAGTGCATCCTTTTCAGGGATGTTCTTCATCACTATTTTGCCTTTATGGTAAAGGGTGACCTTGCCCGGAGCAGCACCAACATAGCCGTAGTCGGCATCGGCCATTTCTCCGGGGCCGTTCACAATGCATCCCATCACAGCTATTTTTACATTTTTCAGCCCCTTTGTATGCTGTTTGACCTCTTTCAGCACGCGCTGAATATCGAAAGTAGTCCGGCCGCATGTCGGGCAGGAAATGTATTCAGTTCCACTGATCCGGACCCCTGTTGCCTGCAATATTTTGAGCACCAGGTCGGGATATTCCTTCCCCGACTCGCCTATGATACGAAAGTCGTTATCCTTCGCTTTCATGATAAGAGAGGACATTTCTGCAGATGCTACAACGGTCAATACTTCCGGGTTGTGATCGGGAAACTTCATTTCTACCAATTCCGGTTTCCGTGAAACTTCTTCATTTTGCCAGGCCAGGGGTACCTTCTCTGGTTGCCTTACATCCTCATAATGATCCCTTAATATTTTGGCAACCGGAATCTCAGCTACCGGATCTTCGGTGAGAGATACCCTGATGGTATCCCCTATTCCCATACCCAGCAAAGGCCCAATGCCGGCAGCAGAGCGTACCCTTCCGTCTTCACCTTCCCCGGCTTCGGTCACACCAAGGTGTACCGGATAATCCATACCAGCGGCCATCATTTCCTGTACAATATCCCGTGTTGCTGTGATCATAGTGGGTACATGGCTGGATTTCATGGAGACAAGCAACTCATGAAAGTTGTTTTCATGACAGATCTCAAGAAATTCCATAGCTGAGGCTACCATCCCTCTGGCAGTATTACCGTATTTCATCAGTATACGTTCAGACAATGAGCCATGGTTGACCCCTACACGGATCAGGGTTCCATGCTTGCGGCAAATATCAGTCAGGCGCAAAACACCCTCTACGATCTCATTCCGGCCAGGCTCACCGCCATCATGTTTTTGTTCTTTTGAAAGAAAAAATTGCCTGTCGAGATAATTACCCGGGTTGATCCTGATCTTATGAACGATGGTAGCTGCTTCTTCGGCCACCCTGGGGTTAAAATGTATATCGGCTACAAGCGGGATATTATATCCCTGGTTTTCAAGCTTTGCACGTATCTTCTCCAATGCCCCCGCTTCCTTTATGTTCCGGGCGGTAATGCGGACAATTTCACAGCCTGCCTCGAAGAGCTCTATGGCCTGAATAGATGTTGCATCAACATCCATAGTTGGCGTGTTGGTCATGGATTGTATCCGAACCGGCTGTCGGCCTCCAAGCCGCATTCCCCCGATATTGAGGACCCTTGAAATATATTGTTTGTGGCTGTTCATCAGAATATGTAAAAATACTATTCTTACAATAAATAAAGGAAATAATAGTTAATCATATTACCATAAATTCTGGCTTAATAGCTTATTTTTGAAAAAACTCAACCCGCTAATGAATAAGCACACATATACTTTTCTTGTTTTTCTCCTGAGTTTCATGACGCTTTCAACACTTGCCCAAAACGCAGGAGTCGGAGAATGGCGAGACCATCTTCCTTTCAACAGGTTCATTGCAGTTACCGAAACGCCTGATAAAATATTCGGGGCAACCCCTTATGCTTTGCTGACATTTAACAAGAATGATGAATCGATAGAACGTTTTACCAAGATCAATGGTCTGTCCGACATTGAGATCAGCGATGTACGGTATAGCGATGAGCTTCAGACTGTTGTCCTGGCCTATACAAATACAAATATTGATCTTTTCAAGGGAAACTACATCATCAATATTCCCGATATCAAGCGGAAACCCATCCTCGGCAACAAGGTCATCAACAAGGTATCATTCAGGGGAGATTTTGCATATTTTTCCTGTGGTTTTGGAATTGTGGTGCTGGATGTAGCCAGGGAAGAAATCGCTGACACCTGGTATATCGGTTCCCAGGGAAGCCATATCAATGTGCTTGACCTTACCCATAACGACACCTCATTCTTCGCTGCAACGGAAGAAGGTATATTATATGCCTCTGTAGATCACCCTAATCTGGCAGATTTTACAGCCTGGCAGAGAATGACAAGTGCTCCTTTTTCATATCAGGAATACAACATGCTTGAATTTTTCTCCGGAAACCTCTTTGCCGTCCTTCCCGAAGGTGGAAGCGTTCCACAGGATAGCATCCTCTATTTCGATGGCAATGACTGGAATTACCTTCCAAAAGGAAATTATGGAGGAGTGAATAACCTTAAGGCCAACAATGGAAAACTGGTTATTTCTATGGATTGGGGAGGTAAAGTTTATAATGAGGATGTTGAACTCGATTATATCATCTGGAATTACAATCCCGGCAGCCCGGGACTGAATGATGCCGTGAACGGAAATATTGAAGGTGATGTATGGATTGCTGACCAGACCAATGGCCTGGTAAAATCATCAGGAGAAGGATGGCAAAGCCTGTTCATCAACCCGGGCGGTCCGGGAAGTGCCAGTATATTTTCCATGACTCCGGCACAAAATAATGTATGGGTAGCACCGGGTGGATACACCAGCACATGGAATCCTTTGTACATCAACCAGGGAGCTTTCCGCTTCGCCGATGAAGAATGGCAAAATTTCAACATGAGCAACACCTCGGAGCTGGCATCCATCAGAGACATTGTGACCATAGCCGTTAACCCATCAAATATCAATGAGGTCTATCTTGGTGTGTTCAGAAACGAAGTTGGTCTGCTGGAAATGAATGGCGATGATGTCGTCAACAGTTTTACAGTAGAAAATAGTGAGCTTCAAGAGTGGGAAGCCGCCAGCTCTATTGCAACCACAGGGCTTGGCTTTGATTCATTTGGTAGTCTTTGGGTGTTGTGTTCAGGAGCCGAAAAGCTTCTGGCTGAAAAGAAAAGTGACGACAGCTGGGCATCATACAGCCTGGGCGGTAGTGCATCTTCTGTAGACTGCAGCGACCTCATGGTAGATTCGTACAATCAGAAGTGGATTCTGTTCAGGCATTCGAACAGCAACCCGAACAGACTTGCCGTATACAATGAGAAGAACCCTCCCGGCGACCAGGTAAGGCTGCTTCGCTCAGAAACCGGTGTCGGTAATGTTCCCGGAACAACAGTTTTCAGCATTGCTCAGGACCTGGATGGCGAAGTATGGGTCGGTACTGATGAGGGGATAGGGATTTTCTATTCCGCTTCAACCATACTTACATCCAACGACTATGATGCTGTTAGGCCACTGGTAAATTTCGACGGTTATGTTCAGTACCTTCTCGAAACGGAAGTAGTTACAGCCATTGCCGTTGACGGAGACAACAGAAAATGGATCGGCACAGACCGTTCCGGTGTTTTTCTGCTTTCCCCTGACGGAACAGAACAGATAGCCCACTTTACCGAAGATAATAGCCCGCTCTTCTCAAAACAGATCATCGACATTGTGATCAATGCTGATGGCGAAGTGTTTATTGGCACCTCCAATGGTATTATTGCCTATAAGGGCACCGCGTCTTCACCCAGTGGAGACTATTCGGATGTTTATGCCTATCCAAACCCCGTAAAGGATGGCTATGACGGATGGATAGCCGTGAAAGGGCTGATGCAGAATACTGATGTGAAGATTACCGACATCAACGGCGTACTGATCTATTCCACCCGCTCTGAAGGTGGTCAGGCAGTGTGGAACGGACGCAATTTCGACGGAAGAAAGGCCCAGCCGGGTGTATACCTTGTATTTGCTGCCACAGAGGATGGCAGTGAAACGGTTGTTACCAAGATCCTCATCATCGACTGATCCATTTCATTTATCTTAGCAGCATGATTCACAAGACTCGTGGCATCGTACTGCATCAGCTCAAGTATTCCGACTCCAGTTTGATCGTAAAGATCTATACGGAATCGCTCGGCTTGCAAACCTATCTTGTGAAAGGTGCCCGCTCAAAGCGTTCAGCATTCAGAAGCAGCCTCTTTCAACCCATGACTTTGCTTGATCTGGTGGTCTATCACCGTGAAAAAAACGAACTTCAACGCATACGTGAAGCGGAAATCGCCGAGCCTTTTCATTCCATCTCATCTGAGCTGCGGAAAAGCACCATTGCCCTTTTCCTCTCCGAAATACTTATGAAATCATTGAATGCAGGAGAAGCCAATGATGAAATGTTCGCTTTTATCAGTTCATCCTTGCGCTTCCTGAATATGCAGGAGGACGGCATCGAAAACTTTCACCTCTTCTTCCTGACAAAGCTCAGCTTATACCTTGGTTTCTATCCCAGGGGGAACCCCGCTGCTGAAGGGGAATACTTCGATCTCAGGGAAGGGAAATTCTCGATGTCGCCACCATTGCATCCCGATTACCTAGAAAGGGATCTGGGCATGAAACTATATATGTTGAGCAATATTAAGGCGGGTGAACTGGCTTCCCTGAACCTTGACAAAAGCCTCAGAAATGAATTACTGAATACCATCTTATTATATTACCAGATCCACCTGAGCGGACTGGGAACTATAAAGTCGATAGAAATATTGAAGGAGGTCTTTAGTTAGGCCTTAAGAAGAAGTTGAATGATTATTTCTTTCAGTTCCCCTTTGATCTTCTCCATGTCCTGCTTCCCGCCCAATTCCTTTTCCATGGACGTAACACCTTTATCGACAAAGCCACAAGGATTAATATAGCTGAAGAAATCCAGATCGGTATTTACATTGAATGCAAAGCCGTGCATGGTTACAGAACGGCTTGTGCGCACCCCTATAGCGCAAATTTTCCTGACATGCGGACTGCCTACATCCAGCCACGCACCGCTTGCTCCTTCCAGCCTCAATGCCCTGATCCCATACTCTTTCAGGAGAAGGATGACAGCCTCTTCAAGCAGCTCAATGTATTTTCTGATCCCGATGCCGAATGCCTCCAGGTTGAGAATAGGATAACCTACGATCTGTCCCGGGCCGTGATAGGTAATGTCCCCTCCCCTGTTAGTCCTGAAAAATGTAGCACCTTTTTCCTCTAATAGCGCCTGATTAAGCAGCAGGTTCGACTCTGATCCGCTCTTGCCAAGAGTATATACATGTGGGTGTTCACAGAAGAGCAAATAATTGGGGGTATTGGCAGCACTCAGCTTAGCATCAATGATCCCGTTGAACAGCTTTTCCTGGTATTCCCATGCCTCTGCATAAGCAATGCTCCCCAGGTCTTTATATATTATTTCCGTACTCATGATTATTTAAACCTCTCCGGCACATGTTTTTCAGCCTTGTAGGATGATCTGACCAATGGGTGACTTTCTATATGGGCAAAGCCTTTTCCCAGGCCTGCCAGCCTGAAGGCTTCAAATTCTTCCGGTGTTGTAAAAGAGGTAACCGGCAAATGCTCTTTGCTTGGCTGAAGGTATTGTCCGAGGGTGAAGACTTCACAACCGGCTTCCCTCAGGTCATCCATGGCTTCAAGTATTTCTTCTTTTGTCTCCCCCAGCCCGGTCATGATGCCCGACTTGGACCTGACCCCGGCCTTGCTGATCATGCGTATCACCTCCAGGCTACGATCATATGATGCTACGCTTCTCACCTGGGGAGTTAGCCTTCTAACGGTTTCCAGGTTATGTGAGATCACTTCAGCTCCCGATTCGATAAGGATTTGTACCAGCTGCTCTTTCCCCTGGAAATCCGGGATCAATGCCTCTATGGTAGTTCCGGGGCTCTTTTCTTTCACTGCCCTGATAGTTTCTGCCCACAGGCCGGCACCTCCATCGTCAAGGTCATCACGATCGACCGAAGTAAGCACACAATGCTTCAATCCCATCAGTCTGACCGATTCTGCCACCCTTTCCGGTTCTTCCAGATCAGCCGGCAATGGTTTGCCTGTTTTTACATTGCAAAACTTGCATGAACGTGTGCAAATGTCGCCCAGGATCATAAGCGTAGCTGTTCCACGTTGCCAGCAATCGCTCATGTTTGGGCAATTACCGCTGGTACAGATGGTATGCAGCTTGTGCTTGTTTACAATCTCCTTCACCGCCAGGTATTCCTTCCCGGCAGGGACCCTTATCTTAAGCCAATCGGGCTTTTGTCTTTTTCTTTTTTCCGCCATGATATCGGATGTAAAATTATGAAATATATTGTAGGTATGGGGTGTGAGGTCCGGGCTATGAGGGACGGTGGACGAAACCTTCCCCACGCCCCATATTCCAAACTCCTTATCACAAACCTTAATAAGTATTATCTTTGCGAAAATTTTTAAGATGAGTCAGCAATTAAGCGAACAGGAACTGATAAGAAGAAACGCGCTCAAGGAGCTCAGGAATATGGGTATCGACCCATATCCGGCAGAAACTTATGACATTAATGTTACCACTACAGAGATCCTCGACAAGTACCCCGATGACGATAGCTTATTTCAGGATATCAGCATAGCCGGCCGCATTATGGGCCGTAGGATCATGGGGGCAGCTGCCTTTGTAGAACTTCAGGATCCCAGCGGGAAAATCCAGCTTTATTTCAAGCGTGATGAGATCTGCCCTGGAGAAGATAAGAGCCTGTACAACATTGTTTTCAAACGCTTGCTTGATATTGGTGACATCATCGGGGTGAAAGGTTATGCCTTCACCACCAAAACGGGAGAGATCACCATACACGTTAAAGAATATACCCTGCTCAGTAAATCGCTGAAGCCTTTGCCTGTGGTAAAAGAAAAAGAAGACCAGGTATGGGATGCTTTTACAGACCCCGAACAACGGTACCGTCAACGTTACCTCGACCTGATCGTAAACCCTGATGTAAGGAAAACGTTTGTGAAGCGGGCCGAACTGGTCAACTCCATGCGGAGCTTCCTGAACGCAAAAAGCTACCTCGAGGTAGAAACACCCATACTGCAACCCCTGTATGGCGGAGCAGCGGCACGTCCGTTCAAGACCCATCACAATAGCCTCGACATGACCCTGTATCTCCGCATTGCCAATGAGCTCTACCTGAAAAGGCTCATCGTTGGTGGTTACGACGGTGTATATGAATTCAGCAAAGATTTCAGGAATGAGGGGATGAGCAGGTTCCATAACCCTGAGTTCACCCAGATGGAGCTCTATGTGGCTTATAAGGATTATGAGTGGATGATGGACCTGGTGGAAGAGATGATAGAAAAGATCGCCATTGACCTGCACGGAACTACCAAAGTTAAGGTGGGAGAGAACACTATTGATTTCAAGCGGCCATGGAAAAGATACAGCATGCTTGGGGTAATCCATGAATATACCGGGATCGATATTTCGGCAATGGATGAGGCTGAGCTTCGGGCAACGGCAAATAAACTTAATGTTGAGACAGATCCCAGCATGGGTAAAGGAAAGCTCATTGATGAGATCTTTGGGGAAAGCTGTGAGGCCAAACTTATTCAGCCCACCTTCATTACCGATTATCCTGTGGAGATGTCGCCCCTGGCCAAGAAGCATCGCAGCAAGGAAGGCCTGGTGGAGCGCTTCGAAGCCATCTGTAATGGCAAAGAGCTCTGCAATGCCTTTAGTGAGCTCAATGATCCCCTGGATCAACGCAAGCGCTTTGAAGAACAGCTCGAGCTGGGGAAACGTGGTGATACCGAAAGCATGGTGCTGGATGAGGACTTCCTCAGAGCACTGGAATATGGTATGCCGCCAACGGCAGGGCTGGGGATTGGGATCGATCGTTTAAGTATGATCATGACCGATTCAGCATCCATACAGGATGTTCTTTTCTTCCCACAGATGCGACCCGAAAAGAAAGCAATAGTTGCTTCTGATGATGAGTTTACTGCTCTGGGCTTCCCGGCTGAATGGGTATCCGTGCTCCGGGAAAAAGGCTTTGAAAGTGTGGCAGATCTGAAGGAAGCCAATCCCAATAAGCTTGCCAATGACCTGAACGGACTCAGGAAAAAGAAAAAACTGGATATTCCGGCACTGAATCCGGCAGATGTTAAAACCTGGCTGGAATCATAACATATCATGATCAATTAATCATCAACTTCATGGCATGGTACTTGCAATTACTGGAAGGATTTCTATATTTGCACCCCTTAAAATACAATGTATTACACAATCGTTCGTTTAGTAAATCAATATTAAATCTTATAAACACATTATGAAAAAATTAATTATCATTCTGACCGTTGCTTTTATGACGATCAGCACCGGGCTGGTAGCCCAGAACCTGAATGCAGCAGGCAAATCATATAACAAAGGCATCGAGCTTGCAGGAGGTGGTGACGTTATGGGTGCCATTGAATCTTATAAAAAATGTGCAGAGATCAGTGGAGAGTTAGGTGATGTAGGAGAAGGCCTCAAGGTAAAGGCTGAATCACAGATCTGCAACCTGTACATGAAAATGGGTATTGAGAAGTTTAAAGTAAAGAAATATGACTCAGCGATCATACTTTTTACCGAGTCCGACACATATGCCAAAATGATCAATGATCCCGCTATTGATGGCAAGTTAAAGAGTTACTTTGCTGCCAGTTATACCGGGAAGGGAAATGCACTTTTCAAAAAGACTAAATTTCAACAAGCAGTCGATAACTATAACCAGGCTTTAACATATAACCCTGAATACGCTAATGCGCATTACGGCCTTGTGCTGGGTGCCAGTAAGCTTGATGATGTTGGCCTGCTTGAAGTATCTGTGAAAAATGTGCAGGACTACAGTAGCGATGAGAAACTGAAGACCAAAGCAAATATCGCGGCAGGAAAATTTTTCCTGAGGATTTGCGGAGAAGCTATTAAAAAAGAAGAATATAATATTGCCACAATGAATGCTGAGAAAAGCATTCAATATTATAAGGAAGATCCCAATGCTTTTTTCTACTATGCAATGGCTTGCAATGGAAAAGAAGACTGGCTCAACGCTCAGAAAGCAGCTTTAAAAGCCATCAGTTTTGAAGGAGAAAAAAGTAAAGGGAATTATTATTTCGAACTTGCCCGTGCTTATGAAGGAGCCGGCGATAAAGAAAAAGCCTGTGAAGCATACGGAAATGTTAAAAAGGGACCAAATAAGGACGTTGCTGACTACCAGCGAAATGTGGTTTTAAAATGTAACTAGAAAGATCTAACAATTAATAAGAACCCCCTTACCTTCATGTTTGGGGGTTTTTTATTGCATGAGGTTTAATGTGATTTGTTATATTTGCTCAAGTTCAACCCGAATCTTTACGACAATCAATGAGTCTGTCCATGATCAGGAAAATACTTTTGGCGGTGGTACTATGCAGCATTTGTGTATGCCAGCAGTTTGTGAAGGCATCCTGCCCTTCATATTTGCACTCGGAGACAGAGGCCGTATACTCCGAAGCGGAAAATGAAATGCCTGAAGATAAACTCGTAGAGTTCAATCAGGCGGAACATGATCGTGGCCTTGCAAAGTACACTCGCTGGTTTGTTATAATTATCCTGATCCTTTCCGCAATCAGCCTGATCACATCATACAGAAGGCTTCGCAGCCAGCGCAGGGCTAACAAGGCCATTGCTCATCAGCGGAATATTCTAAAACAAACACTCCTTGACCAACAGGTCAGTGAAGACAAATACAAAGCCATTTTTTCCCAGGCCAATGATGCTATTTTTCTGATGAACCATGAAACTTTTGTCGATTGTAATGGCAAAACCTTAGAAATGTTTGGGTGCAAGCGGGAGGAGATTGTCGGTCATCCCCCCTATGATTATTCACCTTCTAAACAACCCGACGGGAAGTCCTCGAAAGACAAAGCAATTCTTTATATCGAACAATGCAAAAAAGGCATCTCACAACGCTTTTACTGGGTCCATTCCCGGAAAGACGGAAGCACTTTCGATGCTGAAGTAAGCCTGAACATGATCAATATTGGAGAGCAGTCCTTTATACAGGCCATTGTCAGAAATATAAGCGAGCGCGTAAGGGCAGAGAGTGAAATGGTCAGGGCCAGGGAAAAGGCAGAAAAAGCAACAGAGTCGAAAACGTTTTTCCTGGCCAAGATGAGCCATGAGATCCGTACTATGCTGGGAGGTATCACCAATTCTGCACAATTACTCAGAGGCACCAGGGTGAATGATCAGCAATCAGAACTGTTGGATATTATTAATGCCTCCGCCGACAATTTATTATCAATTGTAAATGAGATCCTCGATTTCTCCAAGATAGAAGCAGGAAAAATCGATATAGAAGATCAGGCTTTTAACCTCAGAAAGATACTGGATGAGCTTGTAAGTGCGAACCTATCGAATGCCACGGAGAAAAACATCAAACTTTATCTGAGCGTGCATCATCATGTGCCGGAATATGTTTCCGGTGATGAGCTTCGCATGAAACAAATCCTGGCTAATCTGCTGTCGAATGCCATAAAGTTTACCGAGAAAGGCAGCGTTAGCCTTGACGTGACCATCGACAGCGAAAGCCATGATGCATGGCATACTACGTTCAAGGTTATCGATTCAGGTATTGGTATCCCCGATTCCCGTATCAAAGACATGTTTGCTGAATACTCCCAATCAGATGTTTCCATCAGCAGGCGCTTTGGCGGTACAGGACTTGGCCTGAACATCGTATATAACCTGGTAAATCTGATGAAAGGGAAGATTGACGTAAGCAGTGAGCTTGGGAAAGGGACAACATTCTCAGTTAGCATCCGCTTCGGAAAAACTGATTACACTGGCCCTGAAGAAAAAGAACAGGACTTGTTACCCCTGGCTAACACAAAGCAATATCAGGTCCTCCTGGCAGAAGACAATGTGATCAATCAGAAGATCACCATTATCAACCTGGTGCAGCTGGGACATAAGGTCGACCTGGCAGTGAACGGAAAAGAAGCCTGGAAGAAATATCAGGAAAATGACTACGAAATCATCCTGATGGACATCCAGATGCCTGAAATGGATGGCATTGAAGTCACCCATCTGATCAGGAAGTACGAGGCTGAAAATCCTGACAAAAAACGGACCAGGATCATTGCCCTCACAGCCAATATTCTGGGTCAGGACGCGGATTACTGCCTCTCGGAGGGTATGGATGCCTACATCCCCAAACCCTTCAGGATAGAAGATATTCTGGAAAAACTTGAACCGGAAGAAACTTCCTGACGAAACCTACCTTTTAATAAGCTTGGCAGTCCCGATAAGCTGATCACCCTTTACAGTCACATAATATATGCCGGCAGGGTACTGGCTGCCATCCCATTGCACCTGATGATCGCCCGCAGCAAACGGCATATCGGCAATAGTTGATACCAGTTTCCCATTGATATCCAGTACATCGATCCTGATGTGTTGATCTTGCTGAATGCTCAAATTAATATTTGTGACACGATCGAAAGGATTGGGATATATGCCCGAGATATTAAAGCTCTCTTCGGGTTCTTGCAGGCTGGAAATAATATCTTCATCTACCATGATCAAGACCTGTTCATCGCCTCCCCCACATTCGATAAACATGGTGTCCTGTACGAGATATGTGCTTTGATCAACAGGAATACCAATGTATACTGTCAATACCAGGGAATCGCCCGAAGGAATAGTATATGGGAAAGTGATCTCGGGTTCCGACCACCAGTAGAAAATATCTGTTTCCATCTGGTTGATGAAGTCGACAGTTACCTCTTCTACCCCGTCGGGATAGATTTTTACCTCCTGCCCTTCAATGCATTGATCTATTGTTGTATACAGTAAGGTATCGGGCATCACGATCAGACCCTGAAGCATTTGCACTACAGTGAACTCATGCGGATCGGGTGCACCGATCAGCGGGTGGTTGGTACTGCGACCGGATTCATCCGCTGCATGGATATAATAACCCACCAGAGTTCCTTCTTCCATATAAGGGATGCTGGCCGAATACTGGTTGCCAAGCGATTGTGCCATAACAATCGATTCAAAGGCTCCGCCGTTGACCTGATAAAATACCTGCAGGGAGTCAGGATAAAGCGGCATGCCACTATAATTTGTTATGGTTGCGGTTATATTGTATTCATCCTGTAACTGTATATTTCCATGCAATGGAAAGTGGTCGATATGCAGCATTCCGATATCTGCAATCCCTTTCGTACGGCAATGGAGGGCATCGGTATTATACCATTCACCATACAAGATGCCATGGATCTCATAACCCGGCATGGCTGCTTCATAAACAGCAAGGGCATCATCATCGTAAGTGCTCCCGGTAACAGGAACAAATACTTTCTTATTCAAGATCAGGGAGTTTGTATATGGTGTATTCGGGGCATAGCCGGGTGTATAAACCCTGAAAACTTCATATGGCATACCCCAATCACTAAGGGTGTTCGCAAAATAATCTGCAACATATTCAAAATCATCATACCTGGGATCATTTTCCAGGACCTGCCCGATCAGGACCTTGTTCACTCCAAGGAATTTACCCCAGCAATCGACATGCTTGATATAATCACCCAGTGGATCTGGCAGCACATGATATTGTTCCACGCCAAGGTAGTCGTCAACCATATCCTGAATATCCTGATGGTTGAGGCCGGGGTTTTCTTCCCACACGAGGTCGGTAGAAGATGCCTGTGCATCCCCGGTACACATCCAATTTCCTCCCGTCTGCTCCAGCGACATTCCGAAAAGGTTTATGCCCAGATGGGCTGCTACCTCAACAGGAACTTCGTCATCATTGGGCCTGGGCCTGTTGTAAGGAAAGTCACACACTCCGAATTCCCCATTGCCATCGATCACGAACCATGGGCCGTAATCGCGGGTCCACCATGAGTCGGTCGGGGCAATGATAAAATCAATATTATCCATATTGGCGCCCCCGCTCTGATAAATGCTGGTAACCAGGTTTTGCTGGGATGAATTTGCAACAAGGGTAGTCACCCCACAATCCTGCGACATTTCAATGATCAGAGATGTTGGTATACCAAAGGGGTACCTTACCAGTACACTTTGCATCTGCTCATACTCAGCCACCATACGCACCGGGTGTGCCGGCGGATCAGTAGGAACAAAATTCTTCAGGTTATTATTGGGAAGCTTCATTTCCTCTTCGCTGAGGTAATGCATCTTTTTCCAGACAGGGATGTCCTGTCCCCTCACTGAGGCTGATAACATGACAATTCCGATAAATACAAGGAGGTTGATCTTTTTCATTTACTAGCGGTTTATAGTTTAGATAGCAGCTTATGTATTTGGTTGGCCAAATTTAGATAAAAAATCACTAACACTGTTCAGCAACATACCTCACCCCCTTAACCCCCCAAGCCCCTCTTTCTTCCTCATATGAAGGAGTGGAGGTCAGGGGGAGAGGCGATTTAAATCACTGGTCAAATCTATCCATTCAATTTTTAGATATCTTTCTTATATTTGCATAAAACAAACTGAGCTATGACATCACTATCCATCATATTAGGCGTACCAGGCTACTGGCAGATCATCCTGATCGTTTTGGTTGTACTACTGCTTTTTGGCGGGAAGAAAATTCCGGAACTGATGAAAGGTATTGGACGTGGAACACGTGAATTTAAGAAGGGTTTGAATACCGATGAAGAGGATGACGAAGGTGGCAAAGATGTAGCTAAAAAAGACTAAGACAAAGTTTTCCTTGTAAATTTAGGGGAACAGGAAATGTTGAACCAACATCATTCCTGTTCCCTTTTTTTATCCCATTTCGATCAAAAATCTCTGTATTATTAAAAATTGCACGAAATTTGCATGCAAAATTAATAACAGCTTACGTTTATAACTTATGATTGCTCCCAAAAATATTCTCTTTATCCTCTCTGTAGCCTTTGTATTAAGCTCATCAACCATGCTTTCTGCCCAGGAAGAACAGCTTACTGATACAACACTCACACGCCCTGCTCCTGCTAAAGTCGTTCTCGACACAAGGATGGTTGCCGACACCCATGAACTGGGCCATGTGATATGGAAAGATTCGCCGGTACTGGCTATGCTCGACAGTATGGCTGCCATGAAATACTATGGCGATTATGATTTTGTCACCAATCGCGACAGCCTGAACATCTATGGATTTGCACTGAATGAGAAACCAGTCTATACAGATTCCGTGTATGCCGCCAGGATAGACTCCCTCAATGGCGAAACAACTATCGAGCTGGCTTATAACAGGGTGGTTAAAGATTACATCTACCTCTACGCAAACAAGAAAAAGGACCTTACCGCCAGAATGCTTGGCCTGGCAGAATTATATTTCCCCCTCTTTGAAGAACATCTGGATCGTTTCAATATTCCGCTGGAGATGAAATACCTTGCTATTGTCGAATCAGCGCTGAATCCAAGCGCCGGCTCCCGTGCCGGGGCAAAAGGACTCTGGCAGTTTATGTATGGAACCGGAAAAGTATATGGCCTGCGTGTCACTTCCCTGATCGACGAACGCTTTGACCCCTACCAGGCCACCATTGCCGCCTGTGAGCATATGAACGACCTCTACGATATTTACGGCGACTGGTCACTGGTGATGGCAGCCTATAATTCCGGGGCCGGAAACGTAAACAAGGCCATCCGAAGAACCGGTGGCATTAAAAGCTACTGGGCCATCTGGCCCTTCCTGCCAAGAGAAACCAGGGGATATGTACCTGCTTTCATTGCTGTTTACTATGTAATGACACACGCTGCGGAACACAATATTTATCCTGTTCCCCCCAGTATTTTTTATTATAAAATAGACACCCTGAGGGTGCATGATGTGCTTTCTTTTGACCAGGTAAATGAAATGCTCGGTGTTCCTATGGACGACTTGCGATTACTCAATCCGCTCTATAAAAAAAGCATCATCCCCTATAAGGATAGTGAAGAATTTTATATCTGTCTTCCAAAGGAATATGTAGGTGACTTCATTAATAATGAGCAAGCTCTATATGCCTATGTCACCAAGAAGGGGACTGAAAAGAAGACATTGTTGGCGGAGATCAAAAAGGCACAGGAGAGGACTATACACATAGTCCGAAGCGGGGAGAATCTGGGTTTGATCGCCCGTAAATACCATGTTTATGTGAGTCAGCTCAAGGCATGGAACAACAAGCGCAGTTCTACCATTTACCCGGGGCAAAGGCTGGTCGTATACCCCTCGGCCAAGTATAATCCCTCTTTTGCTCCTAAGCAGCAGTCCACTTCAACAGCAACAGCAAGCCCAAATGGAGTGCATACAGTACGCAGTGGAGAAAACCTGGGACTGATCGCCACGAAATATGGCTGTAGTGTAAACCAGATTAAAAGCTGGAACAAGCTCAGCAAAAATACTATTCAGCCAGGTCAAAAGCTGAAAGTGAATAAGCCGGCAACAGCCATTAAGGTGGATGAAAATGCTGAGTATGTATATCATACCGTGAAAGCAGGAGATACTCTCTGGGATATTGCAAAGCTCTACGACGGGGTGACGGTAAACCAGATCAAGCAACTGAATAATATCACAAATGCCCGGCGGTTGAAGCCCGGCGATAAGATCAGGATCTCTGTAAAAAGCTCCTGAAATAATACCTTAAAACCATAGTATTATGCATTTATTTGAGAACAGATTTCGCAGCCTCTGGATGATCCTTCTCGGATTATCTGCCATGGTCATCCTTTCATGCAATGCAGAAGTTAGACATGATCGTTCGACAGGAAAGACCAACGAGATATTGGTAGTGACCAACACCAAGACCCAATGGGAAAGACGCATTGGCTTCACCGTCAGGAAATTTTTCGAGGAACCCCTTTCCGGGCTGCCCCAACCTGAGCCCATGTTTCACCTTTTCAATGTGGCCGAGAAAGATTTCAATAAGGTGTTTATGTCACAACACAATATCCTGATTATTGATATTGATAAAAATTTTACGGAAGCACTGGTTGAAACACGGCACAATCACTGGACCAGGCCACAGCGTGTGATTAAGATCACTGCACCTGATACAGCCTCATTCAGGCAGGCTTTCGATGAACATAAAACGGCATTCCTCGAAGCCTATAATGCATTAGAGATTGAGCGCACCAACGAGCAGTTCAAGATGGCACGCAGTGTTAAGCTGAGAAACATTATTGAAAAGAAATTTGGCTTCACCATGCAGATCCCCGGTGGATTTGTGGTCGGGCAAGAGGATGAAACCTTTATATGGCTACGACAGAGCATGCATAAGGTAAAGCAGGATGTAGAGCTTGGCATCATCATCCACGAAGCACCCTATGTAGATACCAGCGCCTTTGCAGGGAATGAGATCCTGATCCTCAGGGACTCCCTTACATCCAAATTTATTGCAGGGCCCAGCACCGGTTCATATATGGTTATTTCAGAAGATTTCATTGCGCCTGTTTTTAAGCGCATAGATAATTTTGTTACCGGCTTTGCCGTAGAAACCAGGGGCCTCTGGATGGTACAAAACGACTTCATGGGTGGGCCATTTATCAGCTTTACCTTCGTCGATCCGCAACTGGAAAGGGTGATCACAGTTGATGCATATGTATATAATCCGGGCGACCTGAAGAGGAATTTCATCAGGCAGATGGAAGCCATCTGTTATACAATTTCCTTCGAAAAATAGTGTTGAGTTTTGAAGGTTGAGGGTTGAATTTGCCCCCCTCTTGATCTCCCCCCTAAAGGGTGGAGATAATTGTAAATTTACGATCACCGAATCTTATAGGCTTCTCCCCTTCAGGGGAGATCAAGAGGGGTTATTTCATTCTTTTATGTAAAAAACCGTGATAGTACCATGTTTAACACTGCTTACGTACTTGATCTTGTCGCCATCCATTTTCCCCAGTTCAATGGCATCGTCCATAGCATCAGCTTCGAGGCGGAAGCTTATCCTGTCGTTATCTGAGTTATAGGTCCAGAAGGCATCAGTGGTGTATCCATCAATACTAAGGGACATGCTGTGGTCTTCATTCAGGATAAACCTGGTGGTTTTTGTAGAGGCAATGGTATGGTCGATACTCTGCAGATTGGCATTGCTTGAATCCACGCGGGTAGAGACGCTCTCAGTCGTCCAGGTACCGATCAGTTTATCCTCAGCCGAGCCGCAGGAAACAATAAGAAGGCCTGCCACAACAGCAAGGACCATGATAGATATAATACGTACAATTTTCATTTCTGTTTTTTTATAAAAGTGTTATCCAAAAGAAACACAGCAAAGTAAGGCCTGTCTGAAATTAAATCCTACAAATCAAAAAGATCAATTTCATGAATAAAGTCCCTTTTCAGGATGGTTTTTCTTCTTTTCTGCTGTGCTTTTTTTGCAGCATGTTCAAGAATCACCTTCAGCCTGGCTTCGGCCGCTTCCATTGAATCGGCACTGATTTTCATGTCCATGGATTTTGCCAGTGTACGCACAGCTGTTTTATTGACTAATGACATCGTTGGGTAGTTTTGGTTACCTGACAAATATATGAAAAAATAGGTTCAGGATGCAGGATTCGGGGTGCAGGGGGGCTATTGCCTGATAAGCTTCTTCACCATTACCTTGTCATCGTAGCTCAATTTCAGAAAATATATTCCGGATGGCAGGTCTGACAGGTCAATGCTGTTCAAGAAATCATGGCCGGAAACCGTATACTCAGTTTCCCTTAGCTTCACCATGGCTGAGTTGAATACAGAAGCCACCACCCTGGTATTATCCATGCCCTGGTGCGCAATATTCACCCTGTTCCTTGTAGGGTTGGGATAGATGCTTATGGCACTCTCAGAAGATGGTATTTCTGAGGTCCCGGTCATATCTACCACAGCAAATTCATACTCTGCAAATCGGCCGAATTCAGAATCGAAATTATAAATGGGAACCCCGCTATTATTCTTTATACGGATGAAGCCACTTCCGAACCCCGGTTGGTGCCAGAAATACAGGCCATTGTCGCCTGTATCATCGATCCTGAGCTTATAACAGCCCGGGCCCAGCGTTACTTCATCGATATACAGGGTTGTGTTTTCCATGTCGTCCCTTTCAAAGATGACATTTCCATCGATGTCGGTGATCGCATAATAGTTCTGATAACCCTGGTTGTTGGTCCTGCACTCGATGGTAACCGGTGTTTGGCTTATATCGACCAGGTCAACATCTTCGTATGTGAGACTGTAGACATTGTTATAGGCATATTCATCTGCCTGCCCGTTGGGGTTGCTGATGCTTACAGTAAAGGTGTTTGACGAACCCTGCCAGAAACCATAATTGGGAATGTCGAGGATCACCTCCGCTGTTTCCAGAAACTCAAGGCTACCACTCCATGACTGGCTTAAAATCTCAGCACCATATACTCCGTATTCTATATCAAGGTCGGTCAGTGTTGTTTCCCCGGTATTCTGTATCACTGCAACGGGATTGCTGCAGGCCGGGTTGAAACGTTGATGTGCAGCCGTAGGATTGGGCCTGTTAACATTGATAATGGCAGCATCGATGGTGAAATTCGGGGAGCCATAGGTCACCAGTTGCTGGCTATGCTGATAATTTGTACTTCCTGAAGCAAATATGATGGTATAATCCAGGTTGTGTACCTGGCCGGCTGTGACATGCTCTGTAATATCATACTCATACAGGTCGCTGGGTTCTCCCGGGCACCATCCTGCACGGTCGTACAACCAGGTACCTCCCTGTGGGTAGATGGGTATGGTGGAGCATTCTGTCCACAGTTGCCATTGATATTCATGATCGCCGCCATCAATATTGAACTGGTGCATGCGGGGAATGAATTCACCTTCCTGTCCATGGCCGGTAATTACAGACTTGAGTTTGAACATCGCCCCGTCGGGGTGCATCAAAAAGTCGCGCGGCTCAAAGGCCCTGTCGGCCAGAATATCCTGGTAGCTTTTGCTGGCAGGCCTCCATATTTGTCTGAAATCAAGGATGTCGTGTGGCGGTGTACCCACAATATAAAGGAATTTGATATCCATATCTTCCTGTCGCTGTCCGCCCAGTTCTATCGTCATCCTTTTCAGGCCTTTTAACACATCCACATAATCGGTCACATCGAAATACCATATTTTCCCTTCCATGCCGAGGTCGAGGTTGATCCCGTAAGGAGTTACAAAAGACATCAGTTCCACTTTGCCGGGATACCTTCTGTAGTATTCGAGCAGTGTGATTTCTACGAATTCCGTTGCCACAACCTCATTGGAATCGATCAGCATCCCGTCAGGATCATAAACATATTCATAACCCGCTTCCCACACCAGCTCATTGCTCACTATGTTTATACTGTCGTGAAGCATGGTTCCCCAGCGGGGAATGATCTCATAGGAGGTCATGCTGTTTGCAAATTTTTCTACCAGCTCCGTTACGATGGTTCCGGTAATTGTAAGGTCATAATCGCCCTGCAGAAATATCATGTTCGGCCTTTCCGAGGATGCTTCGAAGTTTCTGCTGAGGTTGATCCCGTTCTCATTGCCCCACATCACATAATCGTGAATAACCGCCGTTTCTCCATAAACCGACGCATCGTTTGCAATGGTGCCACTGCCTTCATCAAACTGATAGTATGCCACAAGATCTGCATAATCAGGGTGTGTATTATCGAGACTGCCATTCATCCATTCCTGTATGGTCGTTTCATCGAGCTCCTTGCTCCATACCCTGAGCTCATCTATCTTCCCAAAATAATAGTTGTTGCTGGAGTTTTGTGATACCCCTATTACAAAATCCTGAATATCTATGAGCCTTGTCTTATCTGTTCCTGATTGCCATACTACACCGTTCAGGTACATATTCATGTCGCCGGTGGTAGCATTCTTGGTGAATGCCCAGTGGTTCCATTGTCCTTCAAGTTCTTCCGGAGTGGCTACTTTATTAATTCGGTCGTAGCCTCCGCTCTCATATCCACAGTCGAAATACACGCCTGAATTGCTCCAGGGCAGGTGTACATTTAGCGAACGCTTATTATTTGCATCCAGGCCATGAACAATACTGGTATTGGCAGGCAGGAAGTCGGGGTTGCCATAGCACCAGAATGATACGGTGATCTCTTCCGAGATGCTTGAGAAAGGCCCGGTTGGCACTGTTGTATACCCGGCATCATTCACGATATGTGTGCCATTGCTGGTGTAAATACAAAGGCCTGCTCCGGCATCTTCGCCCTCTATTTCCAGGGCGCCTGATGGTGTGCTGTTGGTAAAAGAAAATTCAACGACCAGGTTGGATGTCCCATCCCAGATGAAAGGCTGATAAAACTGTATGCGGTTATCGCCTGTAGCAAATGAGTAATCGGCAAAATACACCTCCGTAAAATCTTCCATCTCGGGTGCGTTTTTGTCCAGGCTTGTTTCAGTTGTTTCTTTTATGCGGATGCGGAGGAATTCAGCATCGGCGGTATTGTTGGCATGGATGCTGATACCGTCCAGATCGCCGGCGCTCATGCCTGTCGATCCCAGTTCTGTAGCAGTATACAGGAACTGTGATTTCCCTGAATTCTGATCCGTTTGCAGCACGTGGTTCAATGGCAAACTGCCCAAACCGATGGTATACTGATCCTCAGATATGATGGTATTCACTTCAACCAGCTGCTGAAGGTACTGGTATTGGTCATGCATGGCATCGGTCACATAGCGGAAGGTATCGCCCGAAAAGTGGGTGATGCTATGAGAAACCTGGAAACTAAGCAGGGAATCGATGCGTGTAGAATCGTATATGTAGGTATTGCATTTATAGTCCCATTCGCCACAACCCAGGTTGGTATTGCTCCCGCTGGAGACAAGGCCGTCTTTGCAGCGCATATTATAGGCCATGATGATCTTTTCGTAGGTGATGCCCGGATCGTCGGGAAACATGATCATGGTATCGCGCCCGTTCGGGCTGTGTGTTTGTGTATAGTTGATGGTCGGGATCACGATGGTGTCGCCAACCGATTGTGCATTCAGAAAAACTGGAAAAAGGAGGGCCAGAAAAAATACCTTGGTTTTCATATAGGAAATGGTTTTAAATAATTCAATAATTGTGTGTCAATAATGCAAGAGTGCAAGTTCAAATTAATGTGGGGCTAAAGTATGAAAAATGCGGCATAAAGAGAAGGGAGGTGCTATACACAAGCCGGCCCAATCTAATAATGATACTGCCAGCTGCGAGGAGGTCCCTCGTCGCTATGCTCCTCGGAATGACCGTTCTTTATAGCCGGCCTTAGTGAAGGATGAGATCCTAATGATTAATGATTCACCTTCGCAAAGCTTCGGTGAACTCGTTAATAAAGATTGGTAGTGGAGAATTGTGAGTGAGGATTGGTGAATACAAAAAACTTAGATATATGACAAAGCAGGCCCAATCGGGGACGGATGTCGATAAAAAAAGACAGCTATTAAAAAGCAGCGCCCTGCAGGGGCGCGATAGTAGTTCTGCAGGTTGAGGTGCGGCAGCTGGGGGGTCCCTCTTCACTCTCCCGAGGACTCGGGATCGCTCATCGGGATGACCGGTAGATTTTTACAAGCTTTTTACTGTGTCGTTGAGAAAGTTTAAATGAGGATTTGTTGAAGCAATCAGTTTATCTTTTTTCTCTCTTCGCCAGGCTTTGATCTCTTTTCTCTTTTAATTGCACGATTGATGCTCCTGAAAGGCTAATTTCTTCTACCGGTCATCCCGAATCCTGAGCCAAAGGCGAAGGGTGAGGGACCTCCCGGCTATTGGCAATAAGCTGGCAAACCCACATCCTTATCTATTAATACCCAAAATCAAAAAATGTCACTACTTTTTTAATGAAAAATGAGGGGGGAGTCCGCAAAAAGCGTTTTGGAATTCAGGCAATGCCTTCCCTGTAAGTCATTAAATCATCATCGAGAGGGACACTAAGAAGGTTAAAGATAAATCCTAAGGTAATATAACTTCCGTTAGTCCCCAAAACGAATCATCATCGAAGTCAATCCTAATGATACCTTCATTAACAGTATAATAAAACGTTGTAGGACGAATTTCGGGTGTCAGATGGCGTTGTGCATATGAGAAGCCTCCGAACAGAGTACTATCTGCAAATACTTCCTTGTAAGTAATATTGAAAACCTGAAGGCTGTCGAGGTAAAACTTATCATTTAAATGATGACTAAAATTCTCAACAGATAGAGGTAAATGAAACGTTGGTCCTTTTGTGTAAAATGTATCGAGTCGAACCTGTTCTTTATATTCTAGATACATTTCAACACTAGCACTAAGGTGGGTTGCCATGTTTATACTCAGAGAAAAACGTTCATTCTGTGTGGTGAAACTGCAATAATTAAATTCATTTTCCCAATAGTTAGTAGTATTAGGATTATTATATGGTATAGTTTGAAAAAACTCACTATACCTACCATCACCATAAAACATAAAAACGGAGTCAGTTACACTGTGTTTGTAAACGAGGGTTTCACTACCCTTGAATGGGTTATATGCCTTGTAGTTTCCAAGCAGAAATTCGCCCAACTCCTTTTTGCAACCAAATAAGATTACTGAGATTAACAGGATGCTAAGTAAGAATATCTGCCTTGTTTTCATTGTTTAATAATTTTTACCACACTCACCCCCTCCTCACTTCTCAGCACACCGTAATACAAGCCCTCAGGAAGGCTTTCAGGACTCCATGTGAAGGTATGCTTCCCTTGTTGCTTGATGCCATCCTGAGCCACATAAATCGTCTCTCCAATCGTATTGTATATCGTCAGTTGTATGTGGGATGGTTCAGTCAGTTCGTACTTGATGGTTGTGGAGGTGGTAAAGGGGTTTGGGTAAGATTTGATTTCACTATAGGATGTTAATTCATCAACTCCAATTGTTTCTATTGGTATCCAATTATTTACACCTTCAAGCCTCCATATGGTGCTATTTGTATTTTGAAGGTTATAACTCACTGCCCACCCATTGGATGCACCATGAATAGATAAAGCATTGAACACGTCATAGGGTTGATTAAAAACCTCATAGGAATTAAAATAATCATTTGAATAAAAAACATTGCTATGACCACTTAACCAACCGTTTAAGGTATCTAGGAACAACCTGTCCGATAGATAGGAAACCTCGATTTGTGTTCCATTTGAAGTCCACTCTACACCTCCGTCGTGGGTATTATAACAAGTTGTTAGGTCGAAATAGGATTTATTCATAAAGCCGTTTGTTTCATCATAAAAAAAGAAAAATGGTATGGACATGCTTACTTGATATGAAAGAGTATCCCACGAAAAACCCCCATCATAGGTTCTGCATACAAAAATACCTCCAATACTTGAAGGAGACCCCCATCCATTTAAGGAATCAAGGAAAAAAGGATATACGACTTCTGTTTCAATATGCACCCAATCTTCTCCTCCGTCCTCTGTCCTGAATAAGCCATTTCCACTAAATAATGATGGGTATGCTGAAATCCAACCATATTGATTATCAACAAATGCGATTGATTCAAAATCATAGGATACGCCTAAGTCAATTGCATCCCATGTTATGCCTCCATCATCCGTTTTAAGCAAAATACCCGAATCACCTACAATAAAGCCCTTCTGCTCCTCAATGAATTGAATAGAATTCAAAGATAAATCTGTATCGTATGATTGGTCTTCCCAATACATCCCCCCATCAACCACATGAATGATTGTTCCACTTTCACCAACGACCCATGCACTCGATGAATCTGTTGAGTACACATCATTTAATGATATACCTGCAAATTGGCAAAAAAGGAGGTTGGAAAACACAACCCCGATAATGACAAGATAGTTCTTTTTCATATCCCTTGTTATTGCTTAATCAGTTGCACAACACTAACCCCTTCCTCACTCCTCAGCACACCATAATACATGCCATCAGGAAGGCTTTCAGGACTCCACGTAAAGGAATGCTTACCTTGAGGCATTAATCCTTCCTCAGCCGTATAAATCGCTTCTCCAATGGTATTATATATGGTTAGTTGAATGTGGGTGGGTTCGGTCAGTTCATACTCGATGGTGGTGGAGGTGGTGAAGGGGTTGGGGTAGATGGATAGGTCAAGTTCTGAAAAGGATTCAGGGATACCTACCATACAGGCTTCAGTTACCTCCACACTGTTGTTGCATCCTGTAGCATTCACATATATCTGAATATTTCCGTTGGGGTTGGCTATGTAGTCGCAAACGCTTTGAACTTCGCAGGTCGTAAGCTGAGGATTGTAAGTAATACTTAGATTCTCAATTGACCCTGCGTTTATATTATCAATGCCTGAAAGGGTTTGCAGGGAGTTGTTGAAGTCAATTTTTAAGTCTCCCCCAATTGTTGTAAGACCCTCTAGTCCACCCAATGAAGTGAGACCGTCACAACTAATAATCCTCAAATGATGACCAACCTTTTCAAGAGAATTGATACCATCCAATCCTTGAAGATAAATATTCCCCTGTATGGTTAGACTGTTTTTAATTATGCGAAGATTTTCCAACCCTCCAAGGCTCAAAAGATAATTGTTTTGAGTTATTTCAAGATTACCAACTGAATCTAACCGCTCCAATCCTGCTAAGGATAACAATGCATCATTATTCTCAATAGATATGTGCTGCTTGACATAGGAAAGGTTATCAGGTCCTGAGAGGCTACTTAACTCATTATTGGAAACTATTGAAAGTTGAGTAATGCTCGTGAGGTTTGACAATCCATTTAAGTTGTCGAGACTATTGTTATCGGAAATAGATAACCATGTCGCAGAATCTAAGCTTTCAAGCCCTGTTAAGTCTATAATATTATCATTATCGTGGATAAAAAATTGAAAAACGTAACTCAGATTGTTGAGTCCTTCCAAGTTAATCAAGTTGTCATTATCAGAAATATGTACCCACCATACGGGGATGGTAGTTATTTGTTCTAAACCTGACAAGCTATTTAAATTGGGATTTTCTATAATAGTAATCCATGATTGAATTTGAGATAGATTACTTAAACTGCTTATACTAGTCAATGCGTCATTTTCTGAAAGTACAAGAGCATCCACCTCTGCTAGGTTCTCAAGTCCTGATAAATCAACAAGATTACCTGTATACCATATTGTCAGCCCTCCCCCTATAGAAGTTAATGAACTTAATCCATTGAGGTTAGTGATGTTATCTCCTGTGATTTGGACTTCTCCAAGAATCTCTTCGCAGTAGGGATATTCAATTGGGAAGTTGTCGATTTCAGCTTGAGTAGAGAAGAAAATACTTGTAGGGCATTGTGATTGAAGAATAGTTGGTAAAAATACAACTACAGCAATGAGAGCAATAATAGCTTTCAATGCAGAAAGCATTTGCCTGAGGTGGAGAGCCTTTTGTTCCATGATATCGGTTTTGGGTGTATCGTAATCCTTTCTACTGCTAAGATACGAAAAACATAGATATATGTCAAAGCCGGCCCCATCGGGGCCAGATATCGATAGCTGAAGATAGATATTAAAAAAACAGCGCCCTGTAGGGGTGCGATAGTAGTTCTGCAGGTGGGGTGCGGCAGCAAGGGGGTCCCTCTTCACTCTCCCGATCCCGATAGCTATCCGGGACGGGATCGCTCATCGGGATGACCGTTCTATCTAGCTATCCTGGGGAGACAAATGGTACATGTGAAATGCAGAATGTCGAATGGTATATGCAAAAAAAATGAGGCATCAAGCCTCATTTTTTTTGTAGCCCCGACAAGAATCGAACTTGTATCTAAAGTTTAGGAAACTTCTATTCTATCCATTGAACTACGGGGCCCAATCGAACATCATTCGATTTTGAGGGCGCAAAGATACGGAATCTCTACTTAATACCCAAGAAATCAGATATTAGAAGAGCGAAATCAGATATCAGAAATAATTCAGAATTCACTTCTGATTTCAAAGTTCTGATATCTGATTTCTGAGTTCTATCGCTAGATAAGTCCTTGCTTGTGCTTCTCTCCGATAACCTTCAGCATATCTTCAGTCATCTCGGGAAGCCTGAACTTAGGATCCCAGCCCCACTCGGCACGGGCAGCTGAATCATCCATGTTATTCGGCCAGGTGTCGGCAATGGCTTTCTTGGCATCGCTAACGTCATAATCCATCACGAAGTCAGGAATATGTTTCTTCACCTCAGCAGCGATAATCTCTGGATCGAAGCTCATGGCAGATACGTTGAAGGCGTTGCGGTGGATCAGCCTGGCAGGATCGGCTTCCATCAGGTCAATGGCTGCGTCCAGTGCATCGGGCATGTACATCATGTCAAGGAAGGTTCCGGCAGGCAATGGGCAGGTAAACTTCTTGTTCTTGATGGCCTCGTAAAAGATCTCAACGGCATAATCAGTGGTTCCTCCGCCGGGAAGGGTTACGTTGGAAATAATTCCCGGATAACGCAGTCCGCGGGTGTCCACACCAAAACGTTTGTGATAGTAATCACTCAGGAGTTCGCCTGCTACTTTGGTCACACCGTACATGGTGGTTGGGCGTTGAATCGTATCCTGTGGTGTATCGTCCAAAGGAGTGCTTGGGCCGAAAGCGCCAATAGAGCTTGGAAAAAATACGGCACATCCGTGTTCACGTGCCACCTCGAGGACATTATAAACGCCGTTTACACCAACATTCCATGCTGCCTGTGGCCTTTCCTCAGCTACAGCTGAAAGCAATGCTGCCAGGTTGTAAATGGTGTCGATATTATACTTTTTAACGACATCAACGATGCGCTCGGGCATGGTGGCATCTACCATTTCCTTAGGGCCTGACTCAAGCACCTCCTGCGAAGGCATGGTCTTGCGGAACCCCGCAACAACATTGTTGGCGCCATAGATATCACGCAGGCGCATGGTAAGCTCGGAGCCAATCTGTCCGGCTGTTCCGATGATAAGGATGTTCTTCATATTCTTTGGTTTATGGTTTGTTACTTAATTCACAGCAATAAGTGGCAAAAATAATGAATTATTTGGATGTTTTCCAACAAGAAATGGAATGGGGGCGGGGGACGAGGGACGGGGGGCAAGGGCAGAGGTTATTTATTGCTTGCTTAATCTGTATTGTATTAATCTGGTTAGTCTTTTTGAAATAGTAATGATAGTTTTTGAAAGGAATTCAAACTCTTCATTATTAATATACCCTGTATTATTGGCTATATCAAGTTGGGTTTCTACTTCAGCAAGCGAAGCTTTTGCAGTATAAAAATATCTTATCCCCAGTTTATTAAAACCTGACTCATCACCTTCAGCAATATTGGATGGAATGCTGATCGCTGCTCTTCTGATTTGATCCCTGAAAGAATAATCTTTTTTAAACAATCCCTGATCCGTAATATTATATATTTCAATAGCCAGGATTCTGGATTCTTTCCAAACATCAAGTTCTTTGTAATTGCTCATACTTATTAATACTGAAATTTGAAAAATGTCACATTTTTTCATCAACTAAATATAGCTGGAGAAAAAGTTTCAGGTGAGGTTCTCCCCTCCCCCGTCCCCCGTCCCCCATCCCTCGCACCAGTATATTAAAAGTGCTCACGTTCACTGACTTATTTAGACTGAATATAGCTGACAGGTAATAATTTATATTTTATATTTGCAGTCCTTGTTATAAAATAAACAGTAAACACTAAACCTTACAGATATGTACGGAAAAATCAAAGACCACCTTCAGGAAGAACTGAGTAATATCAAAGAGGCGGGACTGTTCAAAGCCGAACGCATTATTATCTCCCCCCAGAAAGCCGATATCCAGATCAACACAGGCCAGGATGTACTTAACTTCTGTGCCAACAACTACCTCGGGCTCTCCAACCATCCCAGGCTTGTTGCTGCTGCCAAAGAAGCACTCGACTCACATGGTTACGGAATGTCATCGGTACGTTTTATCTGTGGTACACAGGATCTGCACAAGATCCTTGAAGCCAAGATCGCTGAATTTTTCGGCACCGAAGATACCATCCTTTATGCAGCATGCTTCGACGCCAATGGCGGTGTTTTCGAACCTCTGCTCGGACCGGACGATGCCATCATCTCCGACTCACTCAACCATGCTTCTATCATCGATGGCGTAAGGCTTTGCAAAGCACAACGCTTCCGTTATAAAAATGCCGATATGGAAGATCTGGAGGCCAAGCTGATCGAAGCCAAAGACTGCCGTTTCAAGATCATCGTCACCGACGGTGTATTCTCCATGGACGGAAACACAGCCCCTATGGACAAGATCAATGCGCTGTCGAAAAAATACGACGCCATGATCATGGTCGACGAATGTCACTCAGCAGGTGTTGTGGGTAAAACCGGTCGCGGTGTGACCGAACTCTTCAACATCCGTGGTGAAGTTGATATCATCACCGGTACCCTTGGAAAAGCCTTCGGCGGTGCCATCGGCGGATTCACCACCGGTAAAAAAGAAATTATTGAGATCCTGCGTCAGCGTTCACGCCCGTACCTGTTCTCAAACTCCATCCCTCCCATGGTAGCCAATGCAGGCATCGCCATGTTCGACATGATGGCCGAGACTACAGAGCTGCAGGACAAGCTGCATACCAACACAAAATACTTCGTAGAAAAGATGATCGCCGCAGGCTTCGACATCAAGCCTACCAAATCAGCCATCTGCGCAGTCATGCTTTACGATGCCAAGCTTTCACAGGTGATGGCCTCCAAGCTGCTCGAAGAAGGTATCTATGTGATCGGCTTCTACTTCCCTGTAGTGCCAAGGGGCGAAGCCAGGATCCGCGTTCAGCTGTCAGCAGGACACGAGCGTGCGCATCTCGACAAATGTATCACCGCCTTCACCAAGGTGGGTAAAGAGCTGGGTGTTCTTAAATAATCTAATTTAAGAGCATGCACATTCCGGTTTGGCCCGGCCCTACACAGGCCGGGCTTTTTTTATAGAAGATAGAAGAATGAAGAAGTGGATTGATGAAGGAGAAGGAGATTGTTGAAGGTTAAATACTTCTTCTGTCATCTATCGCCTTTTTCAATCAACAGTCTTCTTCTCAAATCTCCCTTCTCATTCAAGGGATTTCTCAGTCGCTCCGCTTCTTCGAAATGACCTCATGAATATGATGAATTTCGTTTTTCGATACTCGATACTCGTTTTTCTATACCTTTGTCATGCAAGCCGTTTCACTATGGAAAATAAGTTAAGTATATACAACACTCTCAGCAAGAAGAAAGAAATCTTCGAACCGCTGAATGCCCCTCATGTGGGCATGTATGTTTGCGGGCCTACGGTATATGGCGATCCACACCTGGGACATGCCCGTCCGGCTATCACCTTCGACCTGGTTTTCCGTTACCTGCAACACCTCGAATATAAGGTGAGGTACGTACGCAACATCACCGATGTGGGCCACCTGGAGAACGATGCCGATGAAGGCGAAGACAAGATAGCCAAGAAGGCCAGGCTGGAAGAGCTGGAACCTATGGAGGTGGTGCAATACTATACCAACTCCTACCATGCTGCCATGCGGGCTCTGAACGTGCTCGACCCATCCATTGAACCACATGCCAGCGGACACATCATCGAACAGATGGTGATGATCCGAAAAATCCTCGAGGCAGGATTTGCCTATGAGTCGGCAGGATCCGTCTATTTCGATGTAGAGAAATACAATAAGGACAACCCTTATGGCATCCTTTCCGGCAGGAAGGTGGAAGAGCTGATGACCAGCACACGTGAGCTGGAGGGCCAGGATGAGAAGAAAAACAGCTTCGACTTCGCCCTCTGGAAGAAGGCTGCACCGGAACATATTATGCGCTGGCCTTCCGAATGGAGCGACGGCTTCCCGGGCTGGCATATGGAATGCTCCGCTATGGGCACACGTTACCTGGGTGAGCAGTTCGACATTCACGGCGGCGGGATGGACCTTTTATTTCCCCACCACGAGTCGGAGATCGCACAGAGCGTAGCCGCCAACGGCAAGATGCCGGTGCGCTACTGGATGCATAACAATATGATTACCCTGAACGGAAAAAAGATGGGCAAGTCGCTCGGCAATGCGGTTTCACTGGAAGAATTCTTTACCGGTGAAAACCCCATCCTCGAGCAGGCCTACAGCCCTATGACGATCCGCTTCTTCATCATGCAGGCTCAATACCGCAGCACCCTCGACTTCTCCAACGAAGCTCTGCAGGCAGCGGAAAAAGGTTTTCAGCGCATGATGGCAGCCATGAACGTACTCGAAAAACTCCAGGCTAACGGCAAGGCTGAAGAGTCGGTCAACATGGCTGACCTCAAAGGAAAATGCTACGCCGCCATAAACGACGACTTCAACAGCCCTATCCTTATTGCCCACCTCTTCGATGGCGTAAAAACCATCAACTCCATCAAAGACGGAAAGCTAAAAATAGACCAGGAAAATCTTGATCTTCTCAAAGAGCTTTATCTTGACTTTGTCAACGATATCCTGGGGCTGAAACCTGAAGATCAGGCCAGTGGAGATGATGTATTGACTTCAAAACTTGTTGAAACCCTTCTCGAACTTAGAAAAGAAGCCAAGTTGAATAAGGATTTTGGCACTGCTGACAAGATCAGGGATCAGCTTACAGCCATGGGGCTAACATTGAAAGACACGAAAGATGGTACTGAATGGAGTACTTAGTGATGATATCCAAATGATTAAATATTAGTGGAGATTGGTAGTGAAGAGTTGTGAATGTAGATTATTGAATTCATTTCCCTTTTTTATCCTTAATCATATTTTGTTGGGCTGTTTTAACGCTGCTAACAAAAATCGCAAGCAATTCATTGTTTTCTTCTTTCATAAGTGAAATCTCATCCTTAAAAGGTACCCTGCTTATATTTTGAAGTATTTTCAAGCTAATATGAGTTTCTCTGAGTTCCTTCAAGGCAATTTTCATTTTATGCACAAAATCTTTCTTTGACTCAGCATGCATTGCTTCACCATAGTTTAGAGCCGGGGATATGCCTGACTTCAGTATTTGGTTCGTAATTGATCGCAGTTCCGGTTTCATCTGAAGCTTGTATCCCAGATTGACAATTTGCACACTAAAAGCCACAAGGCGATCTTCAAGGTTTGAGTATAAATGTTTTTCTCCCATACCTATTAATACCAAAAATGGAGAAATGTCACACTTTTGAATGATGAAATCCTAATTATTAGTGAATAGTAATGATTGGTAGTGATGAATTGTGACTGAAGAATATCGAATTTCATCATTACCAATCTCCACTAATCACTAGGATATGATCACTAATAATTCAAAAAAGTAAGATTGAAAAAATGAAGTGTCCAGTTATACAATTCTCACCAGGAAATAATTCTTTTTGCCTTTTTGAACCAACACATACTTCCCATTCAACAGGTCTTTATCTGATATGATAAAGTCTTCCTTGATCTTTTCTTTGTTCACCGATACCGCATTGTCTTTGATCATGCGGCGGGCTTCGCCTTTGGAGGCAAAGATGCTGGTCGACTCGGCCAGGAACTCGAGGATGCCTGTACCGGCCTTGATGGTTTCTGCCGGGACTTCAGATTGGGGTACACCTTCAAATACGCTGAGAAGCATGTCTTCGGATAGCTTTTTCAGGGTTTCTGTAGTGCCTTTGCCAAAGAGGATCTGCGAAGCCTCTACGGCTGCGTCATAATCCTCACGGGAGTGGACACGAATGGTAAGCTCCTCTGCCAGTGCTTTTTGCAGCGGGCGCAGATGGGGTGCTTCAGCATGTTCCTTCTCCAGTGCCTCGATATCTTCTTTTGAATTCAAGGTGAAGATGCGGATCCATTTGGAAGCATCATCGTCGGAGGCATTCAGCCAGAACTGATAGAACTTGTATGGGGAGGTCTTTTCGGGATCGAGCCACACATTGCCTGCTTCTGTCTTCCCGAACTTGCCGCCATCGGCCTTGGTGATGAGCGGACAGGTGAGGGCGTATGCTTCTCCACCGGTCTTCCTTCTGATCAGCTCCGTGCCCGTGGTGATGTTGCCCCACTGGTCGGAACCACCCATTTGGAGACGGCAGTTGTTATGCTCATACAAAAACAGAAAGTCGTATCCCTGAACCAGCTGGTAAGAGAACTCGGTAAAAGAAAGTCCTGTCTCGAGACGGGTTTTCACTGAATCCTTTGCCATCATATAGCTCACGGTAATGTGCTTGCCAACATCCCTTACGAAATCCAGGAAGCTAAAGGTGCTCATCCAGTCGTAATTGTTGACCAGCTCAGCAGCATTCTTTCCACCCTCAAAGTCGAGGAATTTTACCAGTTGCCTCTTCAGGCCTTCCTGGTTACGGCGGATGGTTTCTTCATCCAGAAGCTTACGTTCCTGCGATTTTCCTGAGGGGTCGCCAACCATTCCGGTTGCACCACCCACCAGCGCAATGGGCTTATGCCCTGCCAGCTGAAAATGCTTCAGCATCATGATAGAAACCAGGTGTCCGATATGCAGTGAGTTGGCAGTAGGATCAATGCCTACATAGGCTGAGGTCATCTCTTTTGCAAGCTGCTCCTCCGTACCCGGGGTCATATCGTGGATCATCCCACGCCATTTTAATTCTTCAACAAAATTCATGGATTGCTAATTTTTGGCAAAGATAAGAAGATTGGAATGATACTGGTTGCTGGTTACTAGTTAGGGTATACTCACAACTTTAGGCACTTTAGCTCACTTTACTCCCGGGATCAAACTCATCATCAGGTGCAACAAAGGTCAGTTTGCCTTCAGCATTTTCTGCCATAAGCACCATGCCATTCGACTCGATGCCACGGATCTTACGCGGAGCCAGGTTCACCAGGAAGCATGCTCGCTTACCAATGATGTCTGCGGGTTCATAATATTCGGCGATACCTGAAACAACCGTCCTGATATCTACCCCCGTATCGACCTTCAGCTTGAGGAGCTTCTGGGTTTTCGGCACCTTCTCAGCCTCCAGTATCGTCCCTATCCTGACATCCATCTTTGAAAATGTATCATAATCGATGGTTTCCTTGGCAGGATCAATCTTTTGCTCACTCATCTCGTTGGCTTTTTTAGTATCCAGCAACTTTTGTACCTGGGCCTCTATCACCTTATCATCGATACGCTCGAAAAGGTATTCAGCCGGGTTCAGCTGATGGTCTGCTTTCAGCAATTCAGGATCACCGGCATCGTTCCAGTGCAGTGTTTCCATGCTCAGCATGGCGGTCAGCCTCTTTGCAGTAAAGGGCAGATAGGGTTCGCAGAGAATGGCCAGGTTGGCACAGATCTGCAGGGATATGTTCAGGATAGTCTTCACCCTTTCCGGATCTTCTTTGAAAATTTTCCAGGGCTCAGCATCCGTCAGGTATTTATTTCCTGCCCGGGCCAGGTTCATCATCTCAGCCTGCGATTCCCTGAAGCGGAATGCCTCGAGGCTGGCGCCTATCCTGCCGGGAAAGGTCTTGATCTCTTTTATCACCTTCTTGTCTTCATCTGTGAGGGCATTCAGCGCAGGCACTTTCCCGTCAAAATATTTCTGGGTAAGCACCAGGGTGCGGTTCACGAAGTTTCCGAAGATGGCCAGCAGCTCATTGTTATTCTTGGCCTGAAAATCTTTCCAGGTAAAGTCATTATCCTTGGCCTCGGGGGCATTGGCGGTGAGGGTATACCTCAGCACATCCTGTTTCCCCGGAAATTCCTCCAGGTATTCATGCAGCCATACAGCCCAGTTCCGTGATGTGGAGATCTTCTCGTTTTCCAGGTTCAGGAACTCAAATGCCGGCACATTATCGGGAAGGATATAGCTCCCCTCCTGCTTCAGCATAGACGGGAAGATGATGCAATGGAAGACGATGTTGTCTTTCCCGATAAAATGGATCAGCCTGCTTTCCTCATCTTTCCAATAGGGCTCCCAATCATTGCCTGTTTCTGCAGCCCATTCCCGCGAAGCGGAAATATAACCAATAGGGGCATCAAACCAGACATAGAGTACCTTTCCATTCGCATCTTTCAATGGCACCTCCACTCCCCAGTTCAGGTCGCGGGTTACAGCGCGGGGCTGAAGTCCATGGTCGATCCATGACTTACATTGCCCATAAACATTGGGTTTCCAGTCTTTTTTATGTCCTTTGATGATCCAGTCGCTGAGCCAGCCTTCATACTTATCCAGCGGAAGGTACCAGTGTTTGGTCTCCTTTTGCACAGGCACATTACCCGTAAGAGCGGATGTTGGATTTATCAGTTCAGAAGGGCTGAGCGAGGTACCACAATTTTCACACTGGTCGCCATATGCCTTTTCATATCCGCAGCGTGGGCAGGTTCCGGTGATATAACGGTCGGCCAGGAATTGATTGTTATCTTCATCATAATACTGCATGGATGTTTTTTCCATGAATTCCCCTTTATTATAAAGGTTTGTGAAGAACTCTGATGCCGTTTCATGATGTATGGGTGCGGAGGTTCTGGAGTATACATCGAAGGTGATACCAAAGTCGGCAAAGGACTTTTTAATGATAGTATGGTATTTGTCGACGATCTCCTGCGGGCTCACCCCCTGCTGTTGTGCCTTGATTGTGATGGGCACACCATGCTCATCCGAACCACCTATGAAGAGCACATCGGTCCCTTTCGACCTCAGGTATCGCACATAGATGTCGGCCGGCACATAAACCCCTGCCAGGTGCCCGATATGAATGGGCCCGTTTGCGTACGGAAGAGCAGATGTAACCGTATATCTTTTAAAGTTTTTCTTTTTATTTTCCATTTTCCCCGCTGAATTGAATGCAAAGATATAAATTTGTCTTATCCTCCGTAGCTTTTCAGCCTCTGCACAAGGCTTCGGCTTATAATAAGCGAAGGAGGATTAACTCAATAATACATTGCGTTTATGATCCGTCCTACAGACTTGAAACACGCTGATAAAGTCGGCATTGTGGCGCCGGCCAGAAAGGTGAGCCGTGAGGAGATGGCGCCTGCCATCGCCATGCTTCGGCAATGGGGATATGAAGTAGTTGAGGGAAAACACCTGTATGGAGACCTGCATCAGTACTCCGGATCGGAGAAAGAGCGTGCATCTGATTTCCAGGCCATGCTTGACGACCCTTCCATCAGGGCGATATTCTGTGCGCGGGGTGGATATGGTTCTGTCAGATTCATAGATCAGCTGGATTTTTCGAGCTTCCGGAAAAACCCCAAATGGGTAGTTGGATATAGCGATATCACCGTATTCCATTCACATATTAGCAGGCATTTCGGCATTCAGACCCTGCATGGGGCCATGCCGATCAACTTCCCTGCCGATAAGCAGATGAATGTCAGCCTCCAAAGCATGAAGGATATACTTGAAGGGAGGCTCCCTGAACATAAGGTGGAGCCACACCCCTTCAACAGGGCAGGCCGGGCTGAGGGAGAGCTGTGTGGAGGGAACCTTTCCATGCTTTACAGCCTGACCGGGACAGCATCCGATATAGATGCGGATGGGAAAATCCTGTTTATAGAAGACCTCGACGAATACCTCTACCATATCGACCGCATGATGATGAACCTGAAGCGTTCAGGAAGGCTGGAAGGCCTTGCCGGACTGGTAGTTGGAGGCATGAATGACATGAACGACAATACTGTCCCATTCGGTAAAACAGCGTATGAGATCATTGCTGAGACAGTAGCTGTTTATAATTTTCCTGTAATTTTTTCCTTTAAAAGTGGGCACATTTCCGAAAATTTGGGATTAATCATTGGGGGGAATGTTGAAATGGAGGTTGGGGAACACTCTTCCCTGAGATTCTTGAAGTAAAACTCTCCCATTAGTCATTTCGAGTGAAACGAGAACTAAGCGAAGCGTTCTCATGAGCGAAGCGAGTAAATCTATACCAATTCACATAAACATATTTCTCACATTCGTTCGAAATGACAATTTAATTAATCAAATGGAAAAAATATGGCTGAACACAATGAACTTGGAAAAAGCGGGGAGGATTACGCTTATGAGTACCTTTTAAAGAAAGGCTTTGAGATCCTCGAAAAAAACTGGCGGCATAGCAAGGATGAAGTCGATATGATCGCCATGCACAACAACTACCTGGTGATCATAGAGGTGAAAACCAGAAGCAACCTCTATTTCGGTGAACCCCAGATCTTCGTAAACAAAAGGAAGCAGGCTTATATGATCAGGGCTGCCAATGCTTATATCATGAAGAACGACATCCACCTGGAGACACGCTTTGATATCGTATCGGTGATCCTTAACGGAAGCCGGATGAGCATTAAGCATATCGAGGATGCGTTTTATCCAACATTGTAGGGACGAGGGACGAGGTGCGAGGTGCGAGGGACGAGGTGCGAGGGACGGGGGCTTGCGCTTCATATCAAATAT
>JAOZTN010000016.1:36354-40158 GCA_029942245.1 Bacteroidales bacterium
CGAGGTGCGAGGGACGAGGTGCGAGGGACGGGGGCTTGCGCTTCATATCAAATATGCTAAACTCCCCCGCACCCCGCACCCCGTCCCCAATTAATACTATCTTTGCAAACAATTCAAAATCAACATGAGCGAAGACAAAAAAGGTGGAGAAAAACGGAAGCGCCACGGCGACAATTCCTCTTATTATCAAAAGCCCAAATCGGGGCCGAAGAAGAAATTCTCAGCACCGAGAGAAAAGCCTAAGCCGGAAAAGGTAAAGGCGGGAGGATACCAGAGGACTGACGAAGGGCTGATCCGCCTGAATAAATACCTGGCTGATGCCGGTGTATGTTCACGACGCGAAGCAGATAAACTGATTGTAAGTGGCGTGGTGAAGATTAACGGCAAGACCGTTACCGAACTGGGCACCAAAGTATCCCCCACCGATAAGGTGGTCTATGGCGGAGAAGCCCTGAGGCGTGAAAAGCTTCGCTACCTGGTATTGAATAAACCAAAGGATTTTATTACTACTACCGACGATCCTTATGAAAGGAAAACAGTCATGGGCCTCATAGAAAAAGCTTGCCCAGAAAGGATATATCCGGTTGGACGGCTCGACCGGGGAACTACAGGCGTTTTGCTTTTTACCAATGACGGGAATATGGCTAAAAAGCTCACCCACCCGAAACACGGGATCAGGAAGATCTATCATGTGGTCCTGAACAAACAGCTCACCAAGGCTGATTTTGACACGATTCATGGTGGGATGAAACTGGACGACGGACCCATCAGGGTAGACAAGATCTCCTGGTTAGAAGATGGTTTGAACAAAAAGGAAATTGGCCTTGAACTACATTCCGGGAGAAACCGCATTGTTAGGCGTATATTTGAACAGCTTGGCTATAAAGTGATGCGTCTCGACAGAGCTGTTTTTGCAGGTATCACCAAAAAGGATACCCCCAGAGGCAAATGGCGTATGCTCAGTGATACTGAGGTGAATATGCTGAAACGTTTGCCGAAGTAATCAACCTGCCTGGCTGATCTTATGAAGCAGGTCCATTTTTAGCAGTCTGATCATTTTCCCATCCACTTCGATAATCTCATCTTCAGAAAAATCATGGATGATCTTGGTCACCGTTTCACGTGATGTTCCTATATAATCACCCAGTTCCGACCTGGTCAGGGGGATTTCAATCGTACTATTCCCATAAATATGCTTGGAAAAATAGATCAGAGCATCTGCAAAGCGTGCATTCAGTTGCTTATGGATCTTATCAACAAAAATACGGTAGTGCTCGACAATATCGGTGCTGAGGGTTGACATCACTTCCAGGGCAAAACGCCCATTATTCTCGATCAGGTATTTATATCCGCTGTAGTCGATAAAGCAGCATGTGGCATCGCTCAACGCTGTTACTGCATAGCTGTGGATCTTATTGGCAAAAACGTCAGAAACACCCACAAAAAGCGGCCCTTTGTCGATCTTCAGTATCTCCTCTTTTCCTTGAGACCCTGTAAGGTGGATCTTAAAAATACCTGATTTAATAAATACGATATTCTGTGTAAAGGTGCCCTGCTTAATAATGTTTTCGTCCTTTTCGAAATGTATTTCCGTGCTATTGCTGCAAAGGATTTCCAATTCTTCCTCACTCAGATTAAATACAGAACTGGACTTAACAGCGCAGTCTTTACAGGCATTTGGCTTATTGTTGTATTTCCCTGTCATTTTATTCCCTTAAGACATATTAACACATGGCTAATATATACAATTGTTTAATGTGTCACAAGTAAATGAAGGATATTTCACATTAGATAGAAATTTTTCGAACAGGAAAATACTTGCTAAATGGCTGAGAAAGTGCGTACTTACAGTCAAGTAAAAATAGATAATTATGGAAGCTGAAAAAACAATTCGTCGGTTTGGATGCTGCGGTATGTATATCCTATTTGGTTGTATAGGAACAATGATCCTTGCATCTCTTGGATGCCTGGTATTTCTGGCGGTTATGATTATTCTTTAATCACTTTATCTACCATTACATTTTCATCATCCCACACCTTCACAAAATAGATGCCCTTTGGTAGGTGACTTATGTCAACTTTCGTTTGGGATGCCCTTATTTGAGCATGAATAAGTTGCTGGCCACTGGTATTGGATATCGTCAAATGGGTGCTATGAGTTGGCATCATTGGAAGTTCAACAGTTATTGCAGATGTTGCAGGATTGGGGTAAATCAACACCTCATCCATGGTTGAGGGCTCATATATGTCGACTCCAACACAGGCATCTTCAATTTCTCCCTGGTTATCACATCCTGTTGCATTATTTGTTATTGTGATCGTTCCATTTGGAGATGCCAGGTATTGACAAATACTCAAAACCTCGCATGTACTCAATGAGGTATTGGAATACATCAGCAGGTTGTTGATCGAGCCGGCGTCGATATTATCAAGACCTGCTAATGTAGTAAGAGCATAATTGCTCCTGATGTTCAGGTCACCACCAATGGATGTCAGCCCCTCCAGCGCGCTTAAATCGTTCAGAACAGTATTGAACTCAAGGCTAAGGTCACCCCCAACAGATGTAAGGTTTAAACCAACTGATGATAGGCTATCCAGCGCATTTACCCTGGTAAGGCTGACATTATTATGTATGGCGACCTCATCGCCAACAGACGACAGGCTGGTTAAGCCCATCAAATTGCTCAAGGTATAATTTTCTATAATTAAAAGGGATCCTCCTATAGCAGTCAGGCCTTCGAGGCCAAACATATTTGTTAAGCCCGAAACGTATATTAACTGCAGGTCCCCACCTATAGAGTTCAGTTCACTTAAACCGTACAGGTTTATTATTCCCGATCCAGTAATGATAATGCTACCATCGAAATCGGTACAATTCGGATAATTCACCTTAAACTCGTTGATCTGGGTCTGGCTGCTAAATAACAGGAGATCTCCCGGCGGGCATTGAGCATAAAGGATCACCTGACTAAAAATGATAAGAATTGTTGCAGTAAGATTTTTCATAATACCTTGTGTTAAACGCATAAATAAAACTTAACAAGCGATCGCTTGTTTTTCAAGGTGGGGTGGGTAGGTAAGAAAGTGCAAATATACTTTACTTTTTTTTAAACAGCTGTTGAAAATGAAATATTAAGGGTATTTGTTGGATGATTCCGGACTTGGAAGCAATGCACAGAAACGGTAAATTTGACACTAATTTAAATCCGGGCTAAGGTGTTGTTGCCCTTTTCCTTTAATTAATACTTATGCAAGAAATCGTATCATATCTAAAAAAGTGCGGCGTACAATACCTGTCTACGACCGGTATAGAAGGAAGGCCATTGGTAAAAACAATCTATGCTGACCCGGAAAATCCACATGTTGAGGTCTTCTATCTGGCAGAAGCAAATGCATCAATAAGTGAGATTGGAAAGCCTCCTGTGGCTTATAAATTTTAATGATTTTAGGTTTACAGGCGACAAAAAAAAACAATGAATCTGTAGAATACAGACTACCAATCAGATAAAAGCGTATATTTGCAACTTAATTTAAAATTTATATCATGAGTAACGGAACAGTAAAATTTTTCAACAACGCAAAAGGATTTGGATTCATCGCTCCAGAAGATGGTGACAAAGATGTGTTTGTACATGCAAATGGACTAATTGATCAAATCAATGAAGGGGACAAAGTAAGCTACGACGTAGAAGAAGGCCCAAAAGGATTGAACGCAGTAAATGTTAAAATCGCTTAATCGGTTGATTTAAACTTATTTGTTTGAAAAGCCTGTCAATATTGACAGGCTTTTTTTTGTGATATTAA
>JAOZTN010000017.1:0-40085 GCA_029942245.1 Bacteroidales bacterium
TGATACCTTGTTACGTTTTATTTAGAATAGTAATAAATAAGTAATTGGTTAAATCGGTTGAATCAGTAGTTGATTCAACCAACCACCTATTTAACCATTTTCTAAGGAAACAACTATCTTTGTATTTGAATATGACTTTTGACGAGATAAAAGAAGTGCTTCGGGATAAGACTGTAGGCATAGCCGGATGTGGCGGACTGGGATCGAATTGTGCTGTTGCGCTGGCGCGAACAGGAATGGGGAAACTGGTCCTGGCAGATTACGACAGGGTAGAGGAAAGCAACCTGAATCGACAGTATTTCCTGAGGGATCAGATAGGAGAGTTTAAGGCCGAAGCCCTGAGGGATATGATTCACAGGATCGATGATAGGATTTCAATAGAAACACATATTGTAAATCTTGACCCGGAAAGTGTACAAACTTTTTTTGCCGATTGCGATGTAATTGTCGAAGCATTCGATACGGCTGCTGCGAAGCAGATGATCATTGAGACTGTACTGGCAGATATGCCTGAGAAATATATTGTTTCAGGGCAGGGCGTTGCCGGACATGGAAATAATGAGATGATCGCAACACAGAGGCATGATCGTTTGTTTATTGTTGGTGATGGGATGACTGAAGTCTCAGATGAACAGCCCCCGCTTGGACCCAAAGTAGGTGCTGTAGCCAACTTACAGGCAAATATAGTGCTGGAGATCTTGCTTAATGAAGAATGAGATGGAGATATTGCTGAACAACCGTAAAGATAGTATTGATAGGGGAGAGATCACCCTTGAAGACCTCATCCAATATAAGAATTTCACTTTTAAGTTGTTGGTAACCAAAGTCAATGGCAGGCTTGTCAGGAAAGCCGAGCGCCATAACTTCATTGTTCGTGATGGGGATGAGGTGCAGGTGCATCATATGATATCAGGAGGATGATATCAGAAGTCTGAAGTTTGATACCAGAAGTCTGAAGTGATTTCAAATTTCGCTCCTCGCTCTTCTGACTTCACTTTTCTGGTATCTGACTTCAAACCCTCCTAATATTTAATAAACTTCCCTCTTTCAGTCAGCCCATTTTCATTTTTAATCACAAGAATATACACTCCGGGTTTTAAACTGGAAACATTTATTCTGAATTCACTTTTTCCTAATGGAATCTTGCTTTCAAGAATTTTCTGCCCGGCAATACTATAAATTGATGCGATTTGTTGTGAAACAGTGCTTTCATTGCAAATAGATATACTTGTTGATGTGGGGTTGGGAAAGATTTTTAAGCGATTATGATTTTCAAATACAGGCTGGCTGACCCATGTATACCCTCCATTGCCAGTATATAGAATTGCACCATTTTGACCGGCTAACCATCCTTGATCATCATTGATGAAGTTTACGGAATAAAGAGCATTAAATGCTGGACACTCCACTTCATTCCACTCTAGTCCGCCATCGCTTGTTACATACAATCTTGAATGAGGATCTCCAATGCCATATCCAACTGCCCAACCATTGTTTTGATCAGAGAAGGATATGTCGACTAGGCCGAAAGTATAAAGGCTTGAATTATCTTTAAAGCTTCTCTGGACCTCCCAGGATTGACCACCATTGGAGGTATGCAATATGAAATCATACCAACCGGCGGCCCAGCCTTCATTATAATTTATAAAGTCGATTGAATATAGGAATGCAAAGTTAAGACTATCGGCCTGGGAAGTCCAATTATTGCCGTAGTCATGTGTTTTTAGAATAATTCCATTCCCATTCCCATTTGCCTTTTCACCTACAATCCAGCCTATGGCCGAATTGTAGAAGAAAATATCCTTCAATCCGTGATTTTCGTTTAAGCTTTTATCTAGCCAGGAGGTTCCACTATTTAGGGTTTTTATAGCATAACCATGATCTCCAACAACCCAAACGGTCTCTTCATTAACCACAAAAATTGAATTAAGGATTTCTGGGCACTGATGAATTATGTGCCATTCTGATCCACCATCAATCGTTTTAAGAATATCGTAATCACTTATGACATAGGCAATTTGCTCATTGAATACACTAACTGCTTTTAAATCTGCGGTTATCCAGGAGGTTTGAGCTGTCCAGTTGATTCCTCCATCGATCGTATGAAAGATGCTTCCTTCTTCACCAACGGCCCAACCGCTATATGCATCATACATTTCCAGGTCATTTACATCAAGCAAGCTTCCGAAACTAATATCAGACCAGCTATAAGCTCCATTCGACGATTCAATGATCTTTCCGTATTTGCCAGCTGCCAGGAAATAATTACTATTGATTCTATCAAAACTTTGGAGATCAGCATGATCAATATCTGAAATTTTTGTCCACGAAATACCTCCATCAGTTGTTTTATAGATACTACTTCCTACTGTGTATTTTTTACCTGCCAGAACCCATCCTGTATCTGCACAGGTAAACAAGGCTTTATAGAAATTTCCGTCATTTGAGTATGTGCTGTCCCACGATGCCCCCCCATCATTGCTATGGAAGATTATTCCCTGGTTCCACTCGTCACTATATCCTAATGCAATTCCATTCAGTGAGTCAGTAAATAACACATCAAAGAAATAGGTTTTCTCATCTTCATAATATTGCATCCATTCCTGCCCGCCATTGGTAGTCTTCAGGATAACCCCGTTCCCCATCGGCCACCATGGATCGTCGTGATATCCGGTAGCCCAGCCTGTTTGCTCATCAATAAAAAATATACTTCTTATGGTCTGAGTGTACCCTGTTTGGTTATCACTCCATTGTTCCCCTCCATTTTCTGTTTTGAGTAACATTCCCCCCTCACCGGATGCCCATCCAATGTTATCACTAATAAATTGAATATCCCGGATTTTACCATATCCTGAATGGAAGCATGAATACCAGTCAACACCAGCATTTGTTGTTTTATATATCTGACCGGAGCTTGTTGCATAACCTGTTTCGGGTGAAGTGAAGAAAAGTTTATATATATGCCATCCTTCTGTGATGTAATCCAGGCTCCAGTCGTTCCCTCCATCAGTTGAATGCAACAATACACCTCCTTCACCTGCTGCCCATATATTTCCCTGATCTACAACTTCTATGTCATTTAAGCTATTGCCCTGTGGCCATGGGTTTTGCCATTCCCATTGAGCGCAAGCCAGGATGGTATTGGACATTATTAAAACCAGCGTAAGTAGAGATCTAAGCATGCCAGGTTGATTTCTATTCCATATAAAGATACAAAAAAGTCAATGGCAGGCTTGTCAGGAAAAGTGAGCGCCATAATTTCATTGTTCGGAATAGGGATGAGGTACAGGTGCTGCATATGATTTCCGGAGGATGATATCAGAAGTCTGAAGTTTGATACCTGAAGTCAGAAGTAATTTCTGACTTCGCTCCTCGCTCTTCTGACTTCGCTTTTCGCTCTTCTGACTTCACTCTTCTGGTATCTGACTTCTTAAAGAATTTCTGCAACCACAAAGGTACTTCCTCCAACAAAAACCAGGTCATTTTCAGATGCATGTTGTAGCGCAGCCTCGTAAGCCTCAGCTACAGAAGGATATGATTCGCCAACCAGTTTTTTCTCACAGGCTGTTTCCTGAAGTTTTCGTGCATCCATCCCGCGCGGAATATCGGCTTTGCAGAAATAATATGTTGCCGTTTTTGGAAGTAGTTCCAGCACGGGCTCTGCATTCTTATCGGCTACCAGCCCCAATACAAAATGAAGCTTCTTATGGGGTGTTTCTTCGATCATCTGCAACACTTCCCTGATGCCGTCCCGGTTATGTCCTATATCGCATATGGCAAGTGGTGTTTGCTGCAATACCTGCCAGCGACCGAGAAGTCCTGTGTTTCGGATGGTATGCTTAATCCCTGAACGGACTTGATCTCCACTGAACTCGAACCCGATCTTACGAAGTTCATTGATGGCTGAAAGGGTCGTACGGGTATTTCTCTTTTGCCATTCACCTTTGAGTCCGGGCTCAATGTATGGTAATTCTATCTGGTCAGCAAAGCTGATGGATGTTTCCACTTCTTTAGCTCGCTCAATAAATACATGTTTGATCTCTTCCTGTGTCTCCCCAATGACGGCCGGAATGCCTGCCTTGATGATAGCCGCCTTTTCAACTGCGATCTCCTCCAGGGTCTCTCCCAGGAACTGGGTATGATCGTATCCGATGTTGGTAATCACCGAAAGCAGGGGACTAAGCACATTGGTTGAGTCAAGCCTTCCACCCATGCCGGTTTCAATCACTGCGATATCTACTTTATCGTTTCTGAAGTAGTCGAATGCCATACCAACAGTCATCTCGAAAAAGGACAGGCCAATTCCTGTGAACCCATCTTTGTATTGTTCAATGAAATCCACCACGTTTTGTTTGGGGATCATATGCCCATTTATCCTGATCCTTTCTCTGAAATCTTTCAGATGAGGCGAGGTGTATAAAGCGGTTTTATATCCTGCTTCCTGCAGCACCGAGGCGATCATATGGGATACTGAACCTTTACCGTTGGTGCCGGCTACATGCACTGATCTGAAGGTATTCTCGGGATGCCCGAGCAATTCGAACAATTGAATGGTATTGGAAAGGTCGGCTTTATAGGCAGCGGGCCCTATGCGTTGGAACATGGGCAATTGGCTGTACATAAAGTCGAGCGTTTCCTTGTAATTCACATGGCAAAATTAATTGAGTCGGATAAAATTATAGGTGATATAACCTACCTGCGTGGCTGTGGCATTTGGGTCTGCCTCGAATTTTGATTTCAGGGCTGCCTTGATGGCTTCATCGACAAGGGCCTGGTTGGAGTTATTCGAGCCTTGCATTTCAAATTCTGCCCGTTTCACCTGTCCTGTCCTGTCGACGTATACTTTTACCCTTACGGTGCCCACTTCGTTTGATGTATATAGCGGTTTCACAAGTGTCAATGCACCTCTTCCCCCAAGGTCATATCCAATGCCGTGGTCACCTTTTCCTGAGCCTTCATAGCTCGTAGCATCCGGTGTGCCATCAGGTTTTCCCTGGTCGCCGGGCTGCCCGGTAATGCCCTGGTTACTTCCGTCGCCGTCGGTATCGGTATTCCCTTTATACAAGGCCCTTGGATTAGGTTTTTGTGGTTCCGGCTCCGGTTCGGGCTCTTGTTTAACATCCTGTACGATCTCTTGTTCTACAGGATTTTCTTCCGGTGTGATCACCTCTTCTTCCTGTTTCTCTTCATCCTTCTCTTCAACATCTTCTTCTTCAATAGCCGGGGTTTCTTCAACATCCTGTGTGATGATGTCCTCTTCCGGTTCCGGTTCCGGATCACTTTGCGGTGGAGGCAGTTGTGGTGGTGGTTGCTCCACAGGGGGGGGCGTAAGCTCCTGTACCTGTCCCATACCCTGATCACTGCTGCCCAGGTTAACTTCCACGCCTTCTTCTCCCGGAAGGGGAAGGGGTGTAGACAGGGCAAAGTAAAGAACGGCCAGCAATGCCAGCAGATGGAAACTAATGGTCCCCACTATGCCTTTAAACCGGTTATTCTTTTCGCTCATAATTATCGTTTTGGCTGTGTAGCCAGGATGACTTTATGTTTAGTATTGTATTTCTTGTTGATATTATTCACTGCATCGATCACATTCACTACATATTGTATCGGTACGCTCTTATCGGAACGAAGTACAATGGAGGCGTCGATCTGCCCGGCGATCTTGCTGTCGATGCGGTTTTGCAATTGCAGCTCACTCACTTTGTTATCATCTACGAAATACTGCCGGCTGTCGTTGATGTATATGGTCACCGTTTGCTTGGCCATGGTCTTGCTGTTACTGTTTGGCAGCAGCAGCTTGATGGCATTGGGTGCAACCAGTGTGGAGGTCAGCATAAAGAATATCAGCAACAGGAATACCAGGTCCGACATAGATGCCGTATTGAATTCCGCACTTCTTTTATTTCTTGTCTGAATAGCCATAATGCCTATATTAGCTTGCCGGTTCGTTCAGCAGATCCATAAATTCGCTCGACCTGGCCTCAAGCCGATATACCAGCTTCTCCACTTTCGCCACCAGTATATTATAACAAACGTAGGCGACGATCCCCACGATCAAACCACCAACTGTCGTGATCATAGCCTGGTATATCCCGGTCGAGAGCAAGGAGATATCGATATTGTTACCTGCCATCGACATATCGTAGAATGCAATGATCATACCAATAACGGTTCCCAGGAAGCCAAGCATGGGGGCTGCACCGGCAATCGTTGCCAGCCCGGCCACATTTTTCTCCAGGCGGGAAACCTCCAGCTTGCCAACATTTTCGATGGCAGCATTGATATCGTTCAGGGGTCTTCCAATCCGCATCAGGCCTTTCTCGATCATACGAGCGATAGGACTCTTGTTGCTCTTGCACAGGGTAAGGGCCGAATCCACCTTTCCACCTTTGATGAAGTCTTTAATGTTATTCATGAAATGACGGTCCTCGCGCGACGCCTTGTTGATGGTGAAGAACCTTTCAACAAAGATGTAAATGGCAATGATGGAGAAAAGGCCGAGTATGGCCATGATCCACCCGCCTTTCAGCACGAGTTCATAAACGGAGATACTGATCTCCGAGGGTTCAAGTTCGGCGGTTGCAGCCGCATTCTGTACCTGTAATAGAAAGCTTAAGATCATCGTATAAAAATTTGCATTAAATGTAGGTAGATATCAATCCGGGCGATAGGTTTTATGACCACTTTTGTTAACACTTCGCTGTTAATATAAACTCTGAATCAACTTATTTATTATTCAGTGCTTAAGACTTTGAAACAGGCATATTATTGAGTTGTAAACCAGTTGTTAAGAAGCTTATTTATATATGTGTCTAAATAGTAGGCCCATGCTTTGCTGTCTTAAAATATTCCTATTTTTGCACCCATAAAATTTAAAAACTCGCAAATATGATTTTGTTCTACTTGATGATTGTCATTTTTATTCTCGGATATACTGCCATAGCGCTTGAACATCCACTGAAAATTGACAAAGCCGCAACTGCATTGCTTACCGGTACTATTATGTGGGGTATATATGCATTATCTGCCGTTGTTATTTTGGCAGAAGGGATTAGCCCTTCCTGGGCAGAATATTTAAATCTTCACCATATTGTTAAATTAGATCCATCTGTTTATCACCATTTTGTAGTACATGACCTTCAGCACCATCTTGTAGATATTGCAGAGATTTTGTTCTTCCTGCTTGGGGCTATGACCATTGTTGAAACTGTTGACCAACATCAGGGTTTCAAACTGATCACCGATCGTATTAAAACTACCAATAAAATTAAGCTGCTTTGGATTTTAAGTTTCTTAACTTTCTTCATGTCAGCTGCCCTCGATAATTTAACAACAACCATTGTAATGGTTGCCCTGCTGAGAAAACTGATTGAAGATAAGAAAACACGTTGGTTCTTTGCCAGTATGGTTGTGCTTGCAGCCAATGCCGGGGGTGCCTGGTCGCCCATCGGTGATGTGACCACCATCATGCTTTGGATAGGTGGGCAGGTAACTACAGCAAACATCATCATGCATGTTTTCATACCAAGTATGGTTACCATGTTGGTTCCTATGCTTATTGTTACGTTTACAGTGAAAGGAGATGTGCAACGACCACAACTCGATAATGGAGAACATGCAGAGTTTACTACTGCTTTTGAGAGAAAGTTACTCCTTATCATGGGTGTTTGTGCACTGCTTTTTGTACCCGTTTTCAAAACAGTAACCCATCTTCCGCCTTATATGGGAATGTTGTTTGGATTAGGCGTAATCTGGGCCACCACCGAAATAATGCATCGGAACAAGCCATTAGAAGATAAACGAAAGCTTACCGTTATCGGCATCCTGAAAAAGGTAGATGTTCCAACTATTTTCTTCTTCCTTGGCATTCTAACAGCTGTTGCTGCGCTTCAATCAATGGGGCATCTCGATTTGCTTGCTGGCATCCTGGATGAGAACCTTCACAATATATACGCCATAAACCTTATCATCGGAGTTCTGTCTGCCATTGTTGATAATGTACCACTGGTAGCCGGTGCCATGGGTATGTACGATGTTGCAGGACCTGGTACAGTTGGATATATGGCTGACTTCATGGTAGATGGTCAATTCTGGCAGTTCCTGGCCTATTGTGCCGGAACAGGTGGAAGTATCCTCATCATTGGTTCTGCAGCGGGTGTTGCTGCCATGGGACTGGAGAAGATAGATTTTATCTGGTACATGAAAAAGATCTCTTTACTGGCGCTTGCCGGATACCTGGCCGGTGCTGCAGTATATTATTTCCAGATGCAGCTGTTAGCATAGGAATTCTGAAGTCTGAAGTCTGAACTTTGAAGTCAGAAGTGTTTAAGATTATGCGCTTCTGACTTTTTTTTATTCATGGAATTAGAATTTGAGAACTGCCTGCCGCCTATTGCCTACTGCCTACTGCCTACTGCCTACTGCCTACTGCCTACTGTCTACTGGGTACTGCCTACTTTCCACTTCTGAAAACAACTCCTGCACAATGATCCTCAGGGGCCCCTGTTACAGATCCAAGTACATTGTTGATCTCTTTTAGTCTGAGGAGGCCAAGGAAAGCAAAGACCATTGCTTCTTTATAGTCGATTATATTTTTTCCCGGTAGAATGATATCAACATCACAATGATGCTTCATCCTGCTGATGAGGTGTTCATTATAAGCTCCTCCTCCGGTGACCAGCATACGGCTACCCGTACTATTCAAAACTGCTGCAAGCCTCAGGGCAATGTGTTCGGAGAAGGTGGCAAGGAGGTCAGGGATGCTATGGTTACGGTAATCATTGAGAAGCGGGAAGATATGCTCTTCTACCCATTCCCTCCCCAGGGAGCGGGGGCCGGTCATCTTATAGTATGGCAGGCCTTCCAATTGTTCCAGCATCTCCTGTACGAGCTCTCCCTTTGCAGCCATGGCACCTTTATCATCATATGGCTTATTTGCCTGTGCTGCCAGATGGTTTAATACCATATTGGCCGGAGAGATATCAAAGGCAATACGATTACCGTCATCTTCGAAAGAGATGTTTGCGATCCCACCCAGGTTGAGGCAGTATTCGAATTCAGCGAACAAGAAACGGTCTCCAATGGGTACGAGGGGAGCGCCCTGTCCGCCCATCGCAACATCGTTGCTCCTGAAGTCATTTACCACCGGTATGCCGCAATGCCCGGCAATACGTTTGCCATCTCCGATTTGCAGTGTCAGCTTCTCCTCCGGTTTATGCAAAACAGTATGGCCATGAGAAGCCACAAAATCTGCTTTTAGTCTATTATTCTTCATGAAATCCCGGGCCTTCAGCCCGATATATTCTCCCAGGGCAAAGTGAACTTTTTCAATTTCAGCGGGGCTTGCCATATGAAGTGTGAGAAGCTTTTCCCACCAGGAATCTGAATAGGGGATGGTTTCTGCTGTTTCAATACTGAATGACCATTTACCATCACTATTGGAGAACATGCAATACGCCAGATCGAGGCCATCCAGGGAGGTCCCCGACATTATTCCTATACCATAGTAGTTTTCCACTTAAGCGGATTATAAAACACTTAATAGTCTTTCCAGGGCGATCCCCCGCGATCCTTTGATCAGGATATGTGTATCTGCCAGGGGGTTATGTTCAATCCAGCGATATGCTTCGTTTGTATCCGGAAAAATATTCATTCCTTCGCCACTTCCTGCGACCAAAAATTCAGGCCCGACAAGGATCACAGTATCGAATTTATTTTCAATTGCTGAAATCACCTTCTGATGTTCTTCCTGCGAGGCATCTCCCAGCTCCAGCATATCGCCCAGGATCACGGCCTTTTTATCAGCCTTCTGCTTCATGAATTGTTGAATCGAAACCTCCATGCTCGATGGGTTGGCATTATAGGCATCGAGGAATATCGTATTGCTTCCGCTTTTGACTACCTGGCTGCGGTTATTAGTCGGGATATATGACGCAATGGCTTTATTTATCCCTGTCTCATTTACCAGAAAGAATTTTCCTACGCAAATGGCTGCCATCACATTCTCAAAATTATAATCACCATATAAATGGGTCATGATATCATGACCTTCCCAGTGAATGCCCATGAAAGGTACAGATCCGGTAATTCTGCCCGAAACATCAGCCTCCGGATCATCGCCATAAGTTGCCCTTGGTATTTGGGATGACAAATCCATCAGCATTTCATCATTATAATGAACAAAGGCATCCCCCTGCATTGCTATCAGGTGTTGGTATAACTCCGACTTTGCTTCTATGATGCCTTCATAGCTCCCGAAGCCCTCAAGGTGGGCCTTCCCGATGTTGGTAATGATACCGTGTGTGGGATTTGCAATTGCGCATAGTTCTTTTATCTCTCCAATATGATTGGCTCCCATTTCCACGATAGCGATCCCCGCATCACTTTTTATCCCAAGGATGGTGAGGGGAACACCGATATGATTGTTGAGGTTCCCTGCAGTGGCATACGTATTGTACTTGACAGAAAGCACTTCCCGGATCAGCTCTTTTGTGCTTGTTTTTCCGTTGGTTCCTGTGAGCCCTATGATGGGAATATCCAGGGTTTTTCTGTGGTGTGCAGCCAGCTCCTGCAGGGCAGCCAGGGCATCATCGACTGTGAAGAAGCCGGGCCCATCAATAGTCTTGTCATCAACCACGGCAAGGCTAGCTCCATTTTTCAAGGCTTCGGCTGCATATTCATTGCCATCGAAGTTTTCGCCTTTCAGGGCAAAAAAGATCGAAGCTTTCTTAATATTCCGGGAGTCTGTTGTTACTCCGGTCGATTGCAGGTAATGCTGATATAGTTCCTTGATTGCTGACATCAGTACAAATATAAAAAAACCCCATCCGCCTTAGGCGGACGGGGTCGTATATTTTCTTCGGATCTGTTATTAACGTCCCGGCATCGGGCTACCGACCCTTGACATGGCACAACGGAATCCGATAAAGTTGGTTGCCATATTTTCGTTCATGAACCTTCGTTGACCGGGGCTCAGGAAATAGGCCCTGTCTTTCCATGATCCACCTTTATAAACACGTGCATCATCGCTGATCAGTGAAGTGGCACCGTATTCATACATACCGTCAGTCTGGTTAGACTCAGTGGGTTCAGCCAGCCAGTCACTGCTTTCCGACAGGTGAGACATCTGGTCACCATCATCGTAGTTCCTGTTATCAGCTTTGCGATAATTGGTTCTTCCAACGAGGTCTTCATCAGGTACTTCTTCGTACTTGATCCTGCCAAGGCTGTCTTTGTCAACCAGGAATCCATCCTGATCACGGATTGCATTTCTGAATACATTACCCCTGTATGGGTTATAGTCTGAGAAGTCTTCGAGTGAAAGTGGCCTGTATACATCAAGCACCCATTCACTAACGTTGCCACCCATATTATAGAGACCATAGTCGTTTGGCCAGTATGAGCCAATAGGAGCGGGGATGTCGGCACCGTCGTTGAGGTTACCTGCAACACCCATATAATCACCGCGGCCTCTTTTGAAGTTAGCTACGAAGCTTCCGTAATATTTCTTTTCATCGGTACGGGTATAGTTCCCGTTCCAGGGATACCTTCTTCTTTCAACAACCCTTTCATAGAGGGTGTTACCGATAAGTCCAAGGGCAGCATATTCCCACTCAGCCTCTGTTGGGAGCCTGTAGCGTGGTGTGATGAGCCCATCCTGAATACTGGCATTACGCTCTCCTGTGGAGTTGGGGTCCAGGTTACGGAGTGGCTTGTTCACCAATCCTTCATACTGGCCTGCCAGGTATGCTTCAGTGTTAAAGTTATTTTCGTTCCTTTGGTCCGGGTCCAGATCAAGGATGCCTTCCTGGATCAATATCCACTCATTCACCCTGTCGGTCCTCCATGAACAGTAGTCGTTTGCCTGTAACCAGGTTACACCAACAACCGGGTAGTTATGGTAAGCAGGATGTCTCAGGTAAGTTTCAACGAGGGGCTCGTTATAAGAGAGCCTGTCGCGCCAGACGAGGGTGTCGGGCAGGGCGTTGACAAATACCTGTGGATAATCAGCGCCAAAGATGCGCTTCAGCCAATAAAGATATTCGAGATAGTCGAGGTTGCTCACCTCCGTTTCGTCCATATAGAAGGAAGAAATAGTTACTCTGCGTGGGTAGTTATTCCAGTCGAACATTAAGTCTTCCTGGGTAGAGCCCATTACAAAGGTACCTCCTTCAACAAGGATCAGGCCGGGGCCGGGAAACTGTTCCTGACGCTCGGTGACTTCAAAACCACCGTTTTCGGGATTGTTATACTCCCAATTCGTTGTCCTGGAATATTGCTTTTTCTTGAAAAAGCTGCAGGACGACAATGATGCGATGAAGATCATCATCAGGAAAACCAGGGCTAATCTGCTGTACTTCATGATTTTGTTCTTTCTTTGGTATTGTTTGGTGACTTATTAACTAAAATCTGGGACAACTTATTGCCCGTATGCGCCTTCTTTTTTGATCAAGGCAATTTAACTGCCATCCCAGCGACACTTCGTGTGCACCACCCGTGGTGCTCTTCAGGTTGGAGAGGGTTATGTCATAACTATACCCAACCTTCAATCCTTTCCACTCAATTCCAATCATCGGGACCACGGCATCGGCATTCTCAAAATTGTGCCTGAACCATGCTCCTGCAATAAATGGTTTATAATTTATATACAAACCTACGTTTAATTGATGAAAATTGTTCTGCTGCATGTAAAGAAAATTTGGCGAAATAGCGAAATTTCCGTAACTATCGTCTCGTATGTTCCTGCCATTCAGGTCGATAAACACGCCACCATGCACAGTATATTTTCTGTATAATTTGCTGTCACTATTGCTATAAAAAGCATTATTCGGTTCTGTAAGGTGGTGAACCGCAACGCCTGCATAAATATTTCCCTTATAAGAGAAGGCGATTCCCGCATCAAAATCAGGGTATGAAACCTGAGTGTTATCAGGGGGAACCTCAGAAGTAGGGTTGACCACCCCCTGGTTGGGGTCGATCATATCGCCAAAAATGAGATTTTCCCACTTTAAACTGGTTTGGATATAGCTTCCTTCAAGACCGAAATTTATATGGGTCCAGTTACCTATCTGAAGCCTGTATGAATACATCGCACTCACGATGTAGGTATTCATCAGGTCCCCTGCGTTATCGCCAAGGAAATACACGCCTACACCACCCTTGATCTTGGGGATGTACATATCGAAAGCTGCACTGTAGGAAACATAATTATTTGGCAGTGATGGCCATTGGTTCCTGTAACTCAGATTTATACGTGGACATATATTCGAACCTGCCAGGGCAGGGTTGAGGTACAGCTGGTTTGCGTAGAACTGTGAAAAATGAGGATCGGGCAATGATTGCGCCAGAGTCTCAGTAATCGATCCCAGCAAGAATAGCAATATTAGTATTTGAGTTACGCGTTTCATTATCGGGTCAAAATCGCATCAGAAAAATAATTGACAATAATACGAACATTTTTTTATTCTCAGACTCAATTATGCCTGAACCACCTTATTTTCGCAATATTAACAGAACAAAAACGTTTAGAAATGTAATTTATATATACTGATTTGTATATTTTTTCATATTTATCGGATGTACGCTGCTCATCTGATTGTAAAATGGCCTTAACCCCTTGCATATGCTTACGCGAAGAAATATCCTTCTAATACTGGCTTTGCTCATCCTCCCGCTTATGTCGCTGGGTGATGTCGGTCCCCTGCAAAGAACACTGAAATGGTCACCGGTCAGCCTGATCAAGATCACAGATACACGTTTTGTATCGGAACTGACATTCGATGGTGCGAGCTATAATTATGAAACAGCAGATCTTCCGGTATTTAGCGAACGTTTTGCAATTGGAAATTCCAATATCAGGGTGGAGGCTATCATCAGCGATGAGGTCTGGGAAAGTATTGATGAGACAGCCATAAAACGCATTAATGGTTATGAAATGATCACTTCAGGCCTGGAGGTTAAGACGGCAGTGGCGATTGAACGGAAACATGCTTTTGCGAGCCTTTCTTTTGTGCCTCTGCGAAGGAATGCTACCACAGGAATCTATCAGAAGCTGGTGTCCTTTAGCTTTCGTCTGCGATATATTGATCAGCCTTCTACGCAAAGGCCATCCACCAAGTCATATAAACAAAATTCGGTGCTTGCATCAGGAAAATGGTATAAAGTTGCGGTACAGTTTACCGGAGTACATATGATCACGTATGATGAACTTGCCGGTATGGGCATGAATATTGCCGATATCGATCCACGCAACATCAGGGTTTATGGAAATGGCGGAGGCATGCTGCCGGAAAAGAATGATATCCCACGACCGGATGACCTGATGGAAAATGCCATTTTTGTTGCAGGAGAGAATGATGGCAGTTTCGATCAGGGTGACTACATCCTTTTCTATGCAGAATCGCCGGATAGCTGGGAATGGGATGAGGACTCAGAACAGTTTGTGCACCAGCTCAACTTATATACGAATTTCACCTACTATTTCATATCCACGGATCAGGGAAGTGGTAAACGTATTCAAAATATCTCCTCCAGCACGCAGACAGCTACCCATAACGTGAATAAGTTCACCGACCGGAAATTTATAGAGGAAGATGACCTGAATATAGTGAGGACAGGACGCAACTGGTTCGAGTACCCTCCTTTCGAGGTGCAGACCACTGCCGAGTATACGTTTAGCTTTCCCAACATCGACCTTAACTCTGAGGTCATGATACGAACACGGGTGGCTGCCAGGTCGTACACCAGCAGTAACTTTAAATACTACCTGAACGGAAGCCATCTGGTACAATCACTCACGGTGCCTTCGGTATCTTTCTCTACGGATCAATATGCCCGTACTGCTGAGGATGAGGCCACATTTTCTGCCACCGGCCCCAATATTGTACTGAAAGTAAATTACAGCAAGCCTTTATCTGCTTCTATTGGCTGGATGGACTACATTGCCCTGAATGCCAGGAGGAACCTGAATTTCCCTGGAGGACAGATGGCTTTCAGGGACCCTGCCTCAGCTGGAATAGGAAACATTGCCGAATACACTATGAGCGGTGCTTCATCATCAGTGGTCCTCTGGAATGTTACCGATATTTACAATGTACAACGGGTGAATGTCAACCTGAATGGTTCTACCATGAATTTTAGATTACCTGCCGACATCATCAATGAGTTCATAAGCTTCGATGGAAGCAGTTATTACAGTGTTTCATTTGTGGAATCTGTACCCAACCAGAACCTTCACTCCGTGGCTATTCCCGACCTGGTGATCATAGCTCACGAATCATTCCTGAGTGAAGCAACACGTTTGGCCAATCACCACATAGACCATGATGGACTGAATGTTTTTGTGATAGATGTGGAGAAAGTATATAATGAGTTTTCTTCAGGGGCACAGGATATTGGAGCCATAAGAGATTTCATGAAAATGATGTATGACGAATCTATTGCCGGAGGGGAATGCCGATACCTGATGTTATTCGGAGATGCCTCCTATGATTACAAAGACAGGGTGGAGAACAACTCAAATTTCGTACCTACCTGGGAAGATGAACGTTCAATGAATATTATCAACTCCATTGCGACGGATGATTTTTATGGCTTCCTGGATGACGGTGAAGGTGGCGGAGGTGGGGGTGGTAACGAGTTGCTTGACCTTGGGATTGGCCGCCTGGTAGTTTCCACGCTCGAATCGGCAAGAAGCATGGTTGATAAGATCATTCATTATGCAAATGGGGAACCGGAAACCTTCGGCAGCTGGCGCAACGTGATTTGCTTTGTTGCTGATGATGAAGATGGGAACCTGCATATGGGTCACGCTGAAAAGATGGCCAAAAGGCTGGATACGACGTACAGGGATCTGAATATCGATAAGATATATTTGGATGCTTATCCACAGGAGAGCACATCCGGAGGCCAAAGGGCCCCCGAGGTAAATGATGCAATCAACAAAAGGATCGCCAAAGGGACCGTGATCATGAATTATACAGGACATGGAGGTGAAGCCGGATGGGCTCATGAACGTATCCTCGAGATCTCCGACATAAATGCATGGAGCAATTTCGATAAACAACCCATTTTCATTACCGCCACCTGTGAATTCAGCCGTTATGATGATCCTACCAGGGTCTCAGCCGGTGAGCTGGTACTTCTCAATCCCAATGGGGGTGCTGTATCATTGTTCACCACGGCCAGAGCTACATACGGCTCTCCTAATTTCGAGCTGAATAATGCCATGTATGACCTCATGTTCGAACAGGTGCAGGGCGAGTACCCGCGTTTTGGCGACCTCATCAGGTATGCTAAGAATAAGAATGGTGGTATAAGCGATAATGATAGAAAATTTATTTTACTTGGCGACCCGGCATTGCAACTGCCTTATCCTGAGCATGAAGTGAACACCCTGAAGATTAATAATGTTAGTATTACCAGTGTGCCGGATACTCTCAAGGCACTGCAGAAGGTAAGCGTGAGCGGTTCGATACTGGGTCCGGGTGGCCAGACACTTCAATCGTATAATGGGGTGCTCCGCCCAACGGTATATGATAAACCCACAGTGATCGAGACACTGGTAACGGATCCGGACAGCAGACCTTATTCTTTCGAACTATTGCTGGCTATTCTCTATAACGGGAAAGCGAATATCACCAATGGACAGTTTAGCTTTTCCTTTATTGTTCCCAAGGATATAGCATATAACTACGGCTATGGAAAGATCAGCTATTATGCTAATAATGATACTGAGGATGGCTCGGGTAATTACGAAAATATTATCATTGGAGGATTTGATAATAATGTTCCACCTGATGAGTACGGGCCCGAGATACAACTGTATCTTAACGACGAGAATTTTGCCTTTGGCGGAATCACTGACGAGAGCCCGGTGCTCCTGGCATATGTCAACGATTCCAGCGGTATCAATACTGTCGGAACGGGTATCGGGCACGATATCGTGACTACACTCGATAACAACAGCAATAAGTCGGTGATCATTAATGATTATTACGAATCCGATATTGACAGTTATACCAGTGGTGTGATCAGGTATCCCCTCTCTGCACTGGCAGAAGGAAGTCATGCATTGAAACTGAAGGTATGGGATGTACACAACAATTCATCCGAATCCTATACCGAATTTACAGTTGCCAGTTCAGCTGAACTGGCTATTGACCATGTGCTGAATTATCCAAATCCCTTCACCACCAGCACAGCATTTTATTTTGATCATAATCAGCCCAATGCAATGCTGGAAGTGCAGGTACAGATATATACAGTTTCCGGCCGATTGATCAAAACACTGGATGAGTTTGTTATGACTAATGGATATCGGTCAGAACCGATATACTGGGACGGACTGGACGATTTTGGTGACCGTATCGGAAGGGGTGTATACATATACAAACTGAGGGTTAGGAGCCAGGATGGTTCATTTGCTGAGAAGCTTGAGAAACTGGTCATCCTCCGTTAAGGATTTTTAAGAAAGAAATATACATCGAAGCAGGCAACCATAATACATAAATTCCTGTCTGGTAATTAATAAGCATAGGTGCTAATATGAAACGCTATTTATTACTCCTTTTATTTTTATCTGCCTTCAGCGCATGGTCTCAGGATACTGACCTCAGAGTGAGCCTGGGCGATTTCAGGGTGGAAACCCGTTATATGAATGCGGATATATCAACGCTTGCCCTCGATTTTGATAACGCATACTTAGATGATATGTACGGCCTGCTGCCGGTACATATTTATCGCTTCCCTTTGCCGTCATCCAATATTTCCATTACTGCTGAACTGCTTGAAGAACATACAGATACTTTTGAGTATCCCGGCTTACATGCAGTTGCAGATGCCGAAAAGATCAGAGATGAATTCAGTGTTCATACCAGCATAGTGTTCCTGGAAGGAAAGCCTTTTGGGGAATTGCTGATCCTGCCCTTTAAAAATATTGCAGATAATCATGTTACGGTGCTGGATTCCTGCACCATTCATATGGTCATGAAGGAAAGCACGCCATCATGGAGAATCCCGGATTCATTTGTAGCAAACTCTGTGCTGGCAACAGGAAAATGGTACCGCCTTGCTACCGAGAAAACAGGGATATACAAAATTACTTATGACGACCTGAATAATATGGGGATCAACCCGGCTGAACTTGACCCGGGCAAGATCCGGATCTTTGGCAACGGAAATGGGATCGTTCCTGAAAAGAATTCCGATGAAAGGTTTGATGACCTTTTTGAGAATGCCATTTATGTATACGGCGAAGTGGACGGTGTTTTCGATGAAGACGACTACATTCTCTTTTACGGCCAGTCGGCGGTAAAATGGGGATATGTGCCTTTTGAGGGCTTTAGCCTTTTCGTGCACCAGATCAATTTTTATACGGATCAGACCTTCTACTTTCTGAATATCAATGACAGCCCGGGAAAGAGGGTTCCGCTTATTGAGTATCCGGGCCTTACCCCAACTGTTACTGTTGAAGAGTTTACAGACTATGTTGCTCATGAGAACGATACGGTGAATATTCTGAAAACTGGCAGGGAATGGTATGGTGAGCGCTACGGTGATCAGAATTCATACGATTATACTTTTAGCTTCCCGAATATAGTTGATGACTACAAGGTAAGCCTGATGACCAGTCTTGCTGCTCGTTCAACGCTTGAAAGCAAGTTCGACCTATTCTACGATGATCAGCACCTGCTGGAAGCACCTATCTCAAAGATCATCGTCGGGACCACGGTATATGCATGGACGACATCGCCTGACACCATAGGTTTTTACCCTGTTCTGGGTGATGAGGTCAGTATTCGTGTAGATTATGACAAGCCTACATCCACTTCACAGGGATGGATGAACTATATTTCTGTCAATGCCAGGAGAAAGCTGATCTATACCGAACCATTCATGTCGTTCCGCGATCACCTGAGCTTCGGTCCGGGAGAAGTGGCAGCGTATAAAGTTTCAGGAGCTGATGAAAGTCTGGTCGTATGGGATGTGACTGATCCGATCAACATCACCAGGCAGGCAGGTAATCTCATAGGAGATGAGTTTACATTTATAGCTCCTGCAGAAGAGATCAGGGAGTTTATAGCCTTCGATGGCAGCGGATATAATAGCGTGGAGTTCATTGAGGAGGTGGAGAACCAGAATCTTCATGGATATGAGCCCGTGGATTACATCATCCTCTCGCATCCACAATTTATGGAGCAGGCGCAACGAATGCTATACCTGCATCAATATCTGGATCAGATGAGTGGTTTAATAGTCACCCCACAGGAGATATACAATGAGTTTGCTTCAGGAAAGCAGGACCCATCTGCCATCAGGGATTTTGTGCGTATGATGTATGAAAGGACAGATACGAATGATCGTAAGATATACCTCTTGCTTCTTGGTGACGCCTCTTATGATTATAAAGACCGGGTGCCTGAGAATTCCAACATGGTCCCTGCCTACCAGTCGCTGGAAGCCTTAAAACTGGGCTATTCCTTCGTTACCGACGACTTTTTTGGCCTGATGGATCCGGGTGAAGGTGTAAATGCTTGGGGTAAATCTGTTGACATCGGTATAGGCCGTTTTCCTGTACATACCCTGGAACAGGCAGATGCCATGGTTAATAAGATAGAAACCTACCTTACCATGAAACCAGAAGTTCTAAGGCCCTATAGAAACGATATTTATTTTATTGCACATGACGGCGACCAGAACCTGCATTTCAACCAGGCTGAGAAGCTGCAAATGATGATCGATACCGGTTATAAGGATTACAACATTCATAAGATCTATTGCGATGCATTTCCCATGGAGTCATCAAGCAGTGGCGACCGCTACCCTGATGTGAACGATGCCATCGATCGCATGATGGAAGTTGGCAGTCTGATTGTTAACTATACCGGTCATGGTGGAGAAGCAGGATGGGCGATACAAAGCATCCTCGATATCCCGATGATCAATGCATGGACCAACTGGGACCGCCAACCGCTCTTCATCACGGCCACCTGTGAATTCAGTCGCTACGATGAGCCCGGCATCATCTCCGCCGGAGAATATGTATTTCTGAATCCCTTCGGAGGAGGGATCGGATTGCTGACTACATCCAGGCTGGCATGGGCTGATCCGAACTTCAGGTTGAACAAGGCTGTGTATAATCATATGTTCCAGCGCCCTGGTGGGGAATATTATAAGATCGGCGATATTGTCAGACTTGCCAAGACCGACCAGAATAACGGTACCAACATTAAGAATTTCGTATTGCTGGGGGATCCGGCCATGCAGCTGGCATATCCTGATAATCAGGTAGTCACGACAGAGTTAAACGGGTCCACATCCTTCTTCCAGGCAGATACCCTCTCATCGATGTCTATGGTGAATATTCAGGGAATGATAATTGATTATGAGGGAGATACTTTGCATGATTTCAATGGTGTTATCTACATTGACGTGTATGACCAGAATGTTAAAATGTCGACATTGGGAAACAGGCATGGTTCTATTCCTTCTGACTTTTATGCGCAGGGGCAGAAGCTATACAGCGGAAGGGCTACCGTGAAAGATGGTGCCTTCAGCTGTGACTTTTTTATGCCGAAAAATATGAATGCCAACGTTGGCTATGGAAAGATCAGCTTTTATGCATACGATACCGTGAACATGCGTGACGCCCAGGGCTATTACAAGGCCCGTATGGGAGGTACGAACCCGGATGCAGTGCCTGATATTGCCGGCCCGGATATGGACTTGTACATCAACAATACTGATTTTGTTTCCGGACAACTCACCGATAGTGAGCCTGTTTTCTTCGCATACCTTTACGATGAGCATGGGATCAACTTCACCGCCAACGGCATAGGCAGGGATATTACCCTTACAATGGATGATGATCCATCATCAACAGTTGTTCTCAATGATCTTTTCGATCCTGACCTGGACTCCTATCAGGGAGGCTGGGTGAGCTTTCCGTATTCTGACGTGGAAGATGGCATACATACACTTACCCTGAAAGCATGGGATAACATGAATAACATGTCTGAAAAAAGCATTCAGTTTGAGGTAAGTGAAGATGCTCCGCTGCAGCTTACAGGGGTGATGAATTATCCCAATCCTTTCAGCGATTACACCTATTTTGTCTTTGATCACAACAAACCCGAAAACAGTTTCGATGTCGAGATCCGGATCTTCAATATCAATGGCCAGTTTGTTGAATCCCTCCGGGGCCATAGCTCGGCTGAAGGACTGTCGATTAGTCCACTGATGTGGGACGGCACTGATTCGGGTGGGAATAAACTGGGATACGGAATCTATATCTATCGCATCTTCGTTACCGACAATCAGGGCACCCAGTTTGTACAAACCTCTAAACTGATCTTCACAGGTAAACAATAAGGAGTATTTTCTGTTTATAAATTATTAACGCAGTATTATTTATCAGGACCACAAGCATTATCTATTATAAATCTATGAGTGCAATATAGTTTACAAATAATCGTTACATTTGCACGTTCAAAAAATCATAAATTACCCTATGAAACGAAGTAGTCTATTTTTATTCATCTTCCTGGCCGGTATCATGTCTCTGCAAGCCCAGCTTACGTATGACGAAACAGGGGGGAAAGACAGGCTGAACACCATTACTACGGCGGTACCATTTTTGATGATTGCACCGGATGCCAGGGGGGGCGGGCTGGGTGATGCTGGTGTTGCTAGCTCACCTGATGCCAATTCTATGCATTGGAACCCTGCCAAGTACGCTTTCGTTGATAAGAAAATGGGTTTTTCCATTTCTTTCAGCCCATGGCTCAGGAAGCTTGTTAATGATATTTACCTGGGATACCTTACCGGATATTATAAGATCGATGACCGTCAGACAGTAGCCATGGGATTAAGGTATTTTTCTCTTGGCCAGATACTTTTTACCGATGAGATCGGAAACCCGCTGAACTATTACTCACCTTACGAATTTGCCCTTGATGGTACGTATGCAAGGAAATTCTCGGATAATTGGGCCGGGGGTATTGCTGCCAGGTTTATATATTCTAACCTCACGCAGGGGCAGTTTGTTGGTGGTGCCGAATCCAGTGCCGGAATATCTGTTGCTGCTGATGTGTCGGTATATTACCAGAATGATGTTGAAATGGGTGCCATCGACGGTGTATTTGCATGGGGCCTGAATATCTCAAATATAGGTACCAAGATATCCTATAACCAGACGAATATTGAGAAGGATTTCATCCCGACAAATTTCAGGATCGGCCCTTCATTGAAGATCAATATTGATGAGTATAACAGCATGACTTTCATGCTTGACATTAATAAGCTACTTGTACCTACACCACCGATCTACCTCCGGGATGATTCAACAGGACAATTCATTGTTGCCCCTGATGGTGAAAAGGTCATTGCTAAGGGTATGAACCCTGATGTGTCTGTGGTTTCTGGTATGATACAATCGTGGTATGATGCACCGAACGGCTTCTCAGAAGAATTGAGAGAGTTCAGTTTTGGTGGAGGTGTCGAGTACTGGTATAACAAACTGTTTGCCATCAGGGGCGGTTTTTTCTATGAAGACAAGACCAAAGGAAATCGTAAGTTTTTCACCCTTGGTGCAGGTCTGAGATACAATGTATTCAGTATCGACTTTGCCTATCTGATTCCTCTGGAGCAGCAGAACCCGCTGGAGAATACACTCCGTTTCTCCCTTCTCTTCGATTTTGACGCATTCACTGGCCAAGAGTAACCCATGAATTTTCGTATCGGTCACGGATTTGATGTGCACAGGCTGGTGCCTGGCAGAAAGCTGTGGCTCGGAGGCATAGAAGTTCCATTTATTATGGGCCTTGCCGGCCATTCCGATGCAGATGTGCTTATACATGCCATATGCGATGCTCTGCTTGGGGCGATGGCTATTGGTGATATTGGCCAGCATTTCCCCGATGCAGATGATACATACCGGGATATCGACAGCAAAATTCTATTAAAAAAAGTGGCTGAAATGATGGTGACGGAAGGATGGTGTCTGGGAAACCTGGATACTACCCTTATTCTGGAAGAGCCAAAGGTTTCGGAATTTATCCCTGAGATGAGAGCCAGCATTGCTGCACTTCTCGGAGCTGATGTGAACGATATATCCATTAAAGCTACCACCACCGAATCACTGGGCCCGGAGGGCAGGGGAGAAGGTATTTCAGCACATGCTATGGTGCTGATCCATAAGAAATAGCTTAATGCCCTTTGATCAGGGTTGTTTTAGAAGAAGGCTTGCCGGGTGCTCCGTCGCCACGGTATCCCATCACACGCCCGTCACTCAGCCTGAAGTAATAATCACCGTCCCAGAAGAAAGATTTCCATCCGGTGGGTGAAAAGTTTACCCTCACTACTTCGCAACCAAATTCATCATTATGGCCTGATTCTTCCTTTTCAGCGCTGAAGCTGTTGATCTCCATATCGGCGGGGCTTTCGGTTCCGATCGACCAGAAGACGATCTCTTCCTCATCGGAAAAAACAAAATTGTCCATGCCGGGATTCATGGGGAAGAGTTGTATCCAGGGCTCATCATCATCCATTTCTTCCAGTTCATCTATCTCATCACCTTCCAGAAATCCCTTGATACGAACTCCTTCCGGTGTAAGTTTTGCCAGCACGTCGGTATGTTCTCCAAACCTGATATACCGCCAGGAAAGGGTATTGTATTCATGGTCAGTGATCAGTACTTGCTTAGCTGTAGTATCACCCTCTAACAAACATGCTACGCGGATGTAGTAGCCATCACCTGTTTGCTTCATATCATAATGATAATAGATGAGCTCATCGCCTCTTTTTTCTTCATAGATATGCGTCTGGGCTAATACCTGTGTTGACGTGAAAAGTGCCAGGGCCATCAGAATGATCCGGCTCAGAATACGGTAGATAAATTTCTGCATCTTACTTCAGTTCAAAAGAATCATAAAATTCACTCAGGGTTTTTTTGGAGATGGGTTTACCATACTGCAGAATAGCGATCTGATACAGGCGGTTTCCTGCCAGGATCACCTCATAGGCTGTATGTGTGTCGTCATTGCTTTCTTTGCAATATATCCCTTTGTAGCCATCATGCCAGGTGGTCTCTTTCTTAGCCTTTTCAACATTGATCCCCCATGAGCCCAGTGCCCCATCAAGAGCAGCGTTGAGCAGGACATCATTGTCAGATTCTTCAACCATGTCTTCCGGATAATCGATATAGGCAACCATAAAAGCTGCATCGGTGGACTCTTCATAAAGGTAGGTGTACATTTTTAACATGCCCACAGCGGTTTCTACATCTTCAACGCTGTATTCGGGCTCAGCCGGAAATATGATAAAGAATTTTCCTTTGATGGAGGAAAGCTTATGCCCCTTCTGAGCCTCAGCCATGACGGGTAACATAGCCAGTATCAATAGTGCAATACCTATTCGTAAAATGCTTGTTTTAATTTTCATAATCAGGATTGTATATTTCTTCGGGTTTAAAGATAATAAAGAAATTATTCCCATAGCCTGTCCATGAAGTTTACCAGGTAAACTTTATGGGTGGCACGGGTAAGAGATGTATATAGCCATCGGAGGTATTCCCTGTCGATCATATCCTCCTTCAGGTATCCCTGGTCAACAAACACATGCTTCCATTGTCCACCCTGCGTTTTATGACAGGTTAGCGAATAAGAAAATTTTACCTGCAGGGCATTATAATACTGGTTTTGCCCAATTTTAGCCATGCGCTGTGAACGTGATGGGATGTTGTCATAGTCGAGCATCACATTTTCCAATAGTTTGTTCTGCGCATCCATGGGGAGGGCTGGAGAATTGGCCGTGAGGGTATCGAGCATGATCAGGGCATCGATCTCTTTCTCATCCGGATAGTCGATCAGCCTGAAAGTTACATCTGCAAACCGATGCCCATATAGTTGTTTAATATTCCTGATCCTCAGCAGCTCGATGGTGTCTCCATTGGCAATGAATCCTGCTCCGGATCCTTTCGGGAGCCAGAAATAATTGTTGCGCACTACCATCAGCTGGTCGCCGGCAGTGAGTTCATCCTCATGGTACAGGATGCGGTTTCTGATCTCACGGTTATAGATATTTGCACGCTTGTTCGACCTGCTTATCACCACAATATCCTCCAGCTCAGCGGATGCATACACATCCTGCAGGAACTCAAGCAACTCATTGCCATCCAGCCTGAGAACATCATCGAAACCTTCATTGTCAAAAAAGGGCATATCAAGCCTGTCTTCCCTAATCTTTTCACGCAGGCGGGTAGCATTAGCCAGGATGCCCGACTCCCTGCTTTGCCTGACCACCTCCCGGAGTTCGTAGGTTCTTACCTGCAAGTTGAAATTATTTTTCAGGTAGTCGGGATGCAAAGCCGGGCTGAGCTCTATCCCGACAGGGGGGAGCTGGGCTGTATCGCCAATGAGCAGCAGCCTGCAATTTTCACCACTGTAGACATACTCCATCAGGTCATGCAAGAGTCTCCTGCTCCCAAACAGGCTACCATCAGAAGCCGATGAGTCCGGGATCATAGAAGCTTCATCAACGATAAAAAGAGTGTTCTTGTGTTTGTTCTCCGTCAGGACAAAACGTAGCTTTCCGTCGGACGATTCACTTTGCATATAAAGCTTGCGGTGTATAGTATATGCCCGCCTGCCCGAATAGGATGAGATCACTTTGGCGGCACGTCCTGTCGGAGCCAGCAATACCGACCTCATCCGTATATTTTTGAGCACATTCACCAGGGAACTTACCAGCGATGTTTTCCCGGTACCGGCATAGCCCTTTAAGAGGAAAAGGCTGTCGCTGTGGGGATGGGTAACAAATTCGGAAATTTGCGCTATTGCCTCACGCTGTCCTGCGGTGGGAGGATATGAAAAGGCCTGTTGCCATTGATATGCAAATGAGGTTGGGTCTATCATGCAGATATATCAGAATGGATAACCAATACCGAAATTCCAGAACCATATTCCTTTGCTGGCCACCCATTTGTCTCCTTCCGGCATAGAAGGATCGCGCAAGCGCCAGGCAAAGTCAACTCTGAAAATAAAGAATTTGAAGTCAGCCCTGAGACCAAGTCCGGCATCAAGGGCAATTTGTTTGTAAAAAGTGTTGAAATTGAATTCTGCCTCCGGGAAATTTTCATTTGCATTCATTAACCACACGTTCCCGGCATCTGCGAAAAGGGCTCCCTTGAAGAAATCGTAGATAGGAAAGCGGAATTCGATATTGGATTCCAGGACAACATCCCCCATTTGATCTACACTGGTTCCCGGATTGGAAAAGCCACCGGGCCCAAGCCCGCGATATATCCAGGCACGCATACTATTCGCACCTCCCAGGTAAAACCCTTTCTCGAAAGGTAAGGCATCAGAGTTTCCATATGGTATGCCAATACCAGATAATAGTCTGAAAACCACCAAATTATCCCGGTTAATCATCCAGAAGTAGCGAAAATCTGTTTCCAGTCGGGCATATTGAGCATACCTGATACCGGCGATCGTATAATAACCGGCACTGTCTGTTTTGCTGTCAAGCATACTGTTGAAGCCATAAAAGATGTTCCCTGATGTTTCAATATCACCCCTGAAATAAATGAAGTCCTTCACCTTTTTCAGATCCTGGTTATTATAGATAAAACTATATTGTATGGCTGTGATCAGGTGGTCGGTGTATTGGTTTTTCAGCCTGGCATCGTCAATTTCTTCAAGCTCCTGAGTAAATTCAGGTGTTGGGTACATCTTAACAGAGCTGATGTTGAAAGGCTGGATGATATGTTTTTTTTGTTTCGATTCCTCCCACTCATAACCAAAGCTAAAATTGAGCAGATACCTGTCGTAGGTAGGCCTCATCCTGAAGTTAAATCCAATGGCAACGGTCGTTATCGGCCTGAAATATTTCGGAAATCGTTCCAGTTTTACAGGGATCAGGAAGCGAGGGAACTTCACCTGGGCCTCCATACCCCATTCGAAGGTGTTAAAAAACAGAAAAGTGTTCTGATCTGTGGATTGATCTGAATTTGAACGCTGGGCTTCCATGGCCCCCCTTACCTTAAATTGGAATGTTTCCCCGTTGCGAAAGATGTTACGGTTTCTGTACGTGATATTGCCACCAATACCCAGGTCGCCGCCCGAGTTGGTACCTTCGCCTTCAATGCTGTATTGATGCACAGGAGCACGCTGGAGAAGGATTTTGCACTTAAGCTTTTTAAACTCCCCGCTGTCCGGAGCCATCTTCGGAAGGGCTTGCTCAAAGTTAATATTAGCGAACTTATAAATACTGAGGTAACCGAAGCGTTTATAGGTTTCCTGTACATCTTTCAGACTATAAGGCTCGTTGTCTTCTATCATTATATTCTGAGCCAGAACTTTGGGATTGATTCTTAGCTTGTTCCTGTACAGGACATGATAAAAGTTGGCAGGGTAATCTTTTTTGATCTGATGTATTTCCTGAACGATGGTGTCGTGTTGGCGGGTATGAAGCTTAGCGAGGGAGGGGTCATAATCAGGGTAGATCATGACCTTGTCGATCATATACCTGGAATGCCTTTCTTCAATGAATTTGCCTGCTGAATCAGGATCCGGTATGCTGATGCTCTTTACCTTGAAGAACAGGTCCATTTCCTTGTTGCCAATCATACTGTCAACCTCGAAATATACATAGTCCTTCACAAAACCATAGTAGCCATTGTTGTTCAGGAAGGTGCTGACTCGCTCACGTTCTTTGTCAAGTGTGTATACGTTATACACCTTTCCTTCTTTAACACGTGAGTTTTTAGTGGTTTTGTCAACCCAGAATGCCAGCTCAGGATCCTCGACCTCATATTTGATATTTCTGATCCTGTATGGTGTTGAAGGCGTGATCTTGTAGCTGATATGAGCTCTTTTCGATCGTTCTTTATATGCTATGATGTAATCAACATCCGAATAGAAGTATCCAACGTTACCAAGGTATTTTTCCATGTCCCTGCAGCTTGCAGCAGCCATGGCGGTGTCGAGGATCACAGGCCGTTCACCAACGGTATTCTCCAGCCAGTTCCTGTACTTGCTTCGCTTGCCTATTTGTGAGCGGTTGTAGGCCCAGAGTTTGAACCTGACCACCCCTGCAAATTTCTTATTAGGTCTTTGCTGAATCAGTCCGCTCAATTGCGATGTTTCGATGCCGGGATTTTTATCGGAGAAGTGGATCTTATTCCGTGTAATAAGGTATTCGTTATCGGCAAAATGCCTGGTATTGCTGCATGATGCCAGCATCAGGATCAGCAGTGTAAGCGTACCAAAAGAAAATAGCAGTCGAGCTTTCAAGATCCGGTGTAAATATTAAAAGACAAATTTAATGCATTTTTTATGCCAATTATCGTTGAAGGTTCATCATCTGAAACATCAAAAGGATATTTACCTGCGGCTCGAACCCGTTCATGTCTTCAATTCGAAAATCACTCAGGTTGACCGGTCCGATGGCCCTTACATCATGGAACTTCATCTGCGTATTTTTTACATATGCAATATTAAAATTGAACAGGACAGGGACAGTGAACTCTTTGATGATGAGATCCAGTTCAACCTTATATTGTTGCTGCTCATTTTGATTGTACAGTATATCGTTAAGTGGCAAAAACCCCCTGATCTTAAGAGCGTCCTGCTCCGGATCTGCTGACGACTCACGGCCCTTGTTCAGCAAGTCCAGCTCAACAAGGTTTACCACTCCATTGATCTCCCCCGTTTCATAATTGATGCTTAAACCAAAGACCTTTGTCTTTTTTTCAACAGGTTCATCAAACTGAACACCATGCATCTGGAAATTCTGGTTTCTGACCAGAACCATTTTGGTGACCTGGCTAAAAGCCCCTGTAAAAGAGAATATCAGTACAATGAGGATGATGTTTTTCATGGCATATTGTTTTGGATTCATATACAAATATAAAGATAAGATTTAGTTTTATGCATATTCATGTGAATAATGAAATTATTGTAGTTTTGCTGGCTAATAATCAGCCGCATATCATGTATAAGATACTTTTATTACTGGCAGGAGGGGGCATCGGGACCGTAGCCCGTTATGTGGTATCTGATTATACCCATAAGTATTACCTGGGTAGTTTCCCGCTGGGTACACTCGCCGTTAATATGATCGGTTCGTTGGTCATTGGGATCTTATGGGGCCTGTTCGATATGCAAAACCTTTCCCATGGGATACGGGCCTTCCTTTTTATCGGAATACTGGGAGGATTTACTACCTTTTCTTCTTATGCCATTGAGTCATTCAATATGTTCAGGGATGGAGATGTTAAACTGGCTATGGTGAACATCATGGCAAACAATGTGCTTTCAATCGGGATGGTGATCCTGGGGATCATGTTATCGTCAAGCCTTCAGAAGCTTTAGCTTATCAGATTCATGTCAGCTTATTTGTTTTGTCTTAATGATCATTACCGTACTGTCGGCATCAGCTACGGGTATCAATGACTCTGTAATGCCTGAAACGAAGGTATCAACGGCCTTCATTAACTCAGGCCAGTCAGTATTATAATCATGGATAAGGATGATTCCTCCTTCTGACAGTCGTGGGTAGAAAAATTCCAATCCGGCCAGGGTAGGATTGTGGAGGTCGGCATCCATACTTACAAATGCAAATTTTGTTTCCTTTAGTTTATCTGCAGAGTCAGGGAAATAGCCTTTACGTATGAAGATGTTTGGGCTATCCCCAAGCAGGGTTTTAACTTTTTCGGCAGAAGTGTCAGAAAAATGTCTGCTGGTATATCCGGAGGCTTTCCCTGTTTCTTCCTTCAGGTCTTTCTGAGGGAAACCCTCGAAGGTATCGAAAAGGTGGAGCTTCCTGTCCGGGGCGCAGTGGTGGATCACACGGGCTGTATCACCTTTATATACGCCCAGTTCAGCAAAATCTCCGGGAATGTTATCCTCCAGTAGCCTGTTGATCTGCATCCAGATATTATAAAATCGTATGCGGTCGGAGTATTTTTTTTCTGCTTTCAGGAGTTCCGTCCCTATCCTGCCATCCTTCACAGCTTTCACCCATGCAAAAGGTTTTCTCACTTTCGATGAATAATTAAGAAAGATAAACCGAAAGAGAAAAATAAATACAACTGCCAGCAGAAGCACTTCTATTATACTGAGAATATCTCCGTAATTCATAGGGTAAAGTTACAAAACTTCAAACTTCAGACTTCAAAGTTCAAAGTTCAAAGTTCTCTCCGTTATTTTTGATCAAAGGAGAATGGGCGCTTTTCTTCCTTACAAATGATCTGGGCAAGGTGATTCCCCATCATAACGACATGATTCAATCCACCGGATACTCCGGCCCATTGTCCGGTCATATAAAAGCCTTCCAAACCTTTGATCTTCCAGTTTGTGGGCTTGCCGGTAATTTCCTTCTTTGCTTTCCAGCTGATCTGCCCGCCGGTCCAGTTACCCGTGTACCGGATGTAGGTTGCAGGAGTTGCGACATCTATCATTTCAATGTTTTCCTTTATGTCACCAAACTGTTCATCAAGTGCATCAATGATCTTCGCTGCGATGCGTCCTTTCTGCTTATTATATTCCTCTATATCATCCTCGCGCAGGTCTTTCCAGTATTCCCAATCCAGGGCATCAGGCATAAGTGTAAGCAGACTTTTCCCCTCCGGTGCTGCCGTAGGGTCGTAACAGTAATGTGTTAGGTCAAGATGATCCAATGTTGTTTTTGGATCGATCATTATTGGATTCTTAAGAGTGAAATAGATCTTGTGGCTTTCCTTTGAAAAGTCTTTGTTCACTCCCAGTGATACATAGAGGGTTTTGTCGATCGTTTCATAAAGAGGACCTTCGTATTTTTCTATAATTCGCTGGTCTTTGTATTGCCCCTTTAACATCTTGTAAATGGTGGATCTGCCATCGGCTGCTGAGATGATTATATCAGCTTGATGGGTCTTCCCATCTTCCGTTACAACACCTTTTGCCCTGTCATTTTCGATTATTATTTCAGATACCTTGGCATTGAATGTAATCTTCCCACCCAGGTCTAAGTAATTCTTCAATATCAATGAGGATAGCATATTAGCACCACCAAGCGGGTATCCCATTTGTTTATTGTGCCTCCAGACGAGTGTCAGCATGGTCGAAAAGAGTGGCAGTTCATCAACAAATGCAAGCTGGAATGCTTTTTTAAAGTATGGATTTCTGAGTTTCGCTGTAAACTGCGCATTGCTGATCCTGAAAGCCTTTATCATGGGGATAGCGGAAGGAAGAATCATTATGCCGGCTTTCATTTTATCTCGCATATTCATCACTTCAACAGGCATTCCTGTCGGAAGTTTAATGTTTAAAAGCTTTCGAATGCTTTTTACCAGAAACCGGATCTGTTTTTTGTCTTCCGGTGCCTTTTGCATTAATTCCTTCTCGAGCCGATCAATGTTGCTGTACAGGGTGATGATATTTTCTCCATCAATAATCGAGCAATGCTCATCAGAATATACAAAATCCATATTCTTCATATCGATCAGCCCATTCCAGAAGGGGTAGGTGCTTTCTTTTTCCGAACTTCCAACCATAAAGTGAATGCAACCATCAATCATGAAATCATTACGCTTCCATGACGTACACAGGCCTCCTGCTCTTGAGTGCATTTCAAATACTTCCGTATCGAAACCATTCATCTGCAGATACGATGCAGCAGACAGGCCTGACAGGCCGGCACCAATTATGATTACTTTTTTAGAAGACATCTTTCGTTTTTGTGGAAGGGTTTGATTGCGAAAACATGCTCAAACTACTTCTATTTCTTTCCCTTTTCTTCTTCCGCCTCTTTATAGTACCCTTCCCTGTCGAGCAGATGGTCCAGGTTTGCTACACCATATACCACGATGGCGGTGACGGTAGCGGTTTGTTCCTGGTACTCGGGAATACTCTTATTGTACAGGTCACGCTCGGTGTGCCAGATCTCGTAATAGCTGAAGTTATATCCTTTGGGGTCGCCGGTGCTGAAGGTGATGGTTGGTACGCCCTCAACAGCGAAGGGGCCGCTGTCGGTTCCCCATGCTTTCTTTGGCTTCTCCCTGGGCTTCCGCTCGTTGATGACAAATGGAAAATCAGGGTTGATATCGTTGATGGGAGCACAGATCATTTCAAAATCTTCACGCATAGCCTCAGGTACGCTGATGCCGGTGGGTACTGTGGGGCCACCGTCGCGGTTAAACATGTTGGAGACCATATCGAGTTCATCTTTATGGCGCTCAACCCAGCTTCTCGACCCATAGAGCCCGAACTCTTCTCCTGCCCAAAGGATGACCAATATGCTGCGTTTCGGCTTTCCACCGGCTTCCATGATAAGGCGTGCCGCCTCCATTGCCGGTGTAGCACCGGAGCCGTCATCCACGCCGCCGGTAGCAACATCATAGGCATCGAGGTGGCCACCCATGATCACATATTCATCGGGGAATTCAGTTCCCGGGATCACTCCGATAACATTATGGTATTTGATTGGACCCGGCTTGAAGTGGTTACGGATATCGAACTCCAGCAGGAAATACCTGCGCTCCTCTGTCATCTGTTTTATGATCTCATACTGATGCTCATCGAGTTTTATGTCGGGTACACCTGGCAGGGTTTCGAAGGTCATATCCAATAGGTTCTTGCGGTCGTACATCACCCTGATCGGTGTCTTACTCTTCTGTATGATCCCCAGTATGCCTGCTTCTGCCATTTCTTTATAGAAGAGGGCAGGTTCTTCAATTAGTGGCAACTCTTCTTTCGGGGGAATATCTGTTCCCCTGTTATTCCGGTTTTCCCGCCTGATCTTACTGTTCTCAGCGGCAATCTTTTTGTTCTCTTCTTTTATTGAATCCCTTTTTACATCAGCATCTTCCGAAATATCGATGGGCCAGCCTTCATTCGTGCCCGATACCAGCACCCATGCCCCTTTGAGGGCCCCTATCATACGGTTGAATTCCGATTGGGTTTTGGGCTCAATGAGTACATGCCCACGCTGTACGCCTTTGGTGCCAGAGGTATATGAAGGTGTGGCAAAGTGCAGGTGCATACCTTCATCAGAAAGCATCCTTCCAAACCAGGGCCCACGATTAAATCCTACAGGCATTTCACCCACTTCATCCATGATGACTTCCATGCCCCATTCTTCAAACTTTCCGGCTGCCCAATTTGCTGCGTTTTCGTAGGCATCGGAACCGATCAGCCTGCCACCAAATCGATTGCAGAGGATGTCGAGATGGTCCATCGTCCGGTTGTCCGTGGTGCCGATCTCAATGATCTTTTCAACTACAGGGTCGGTTTGTGAGAATACGCCTGTTCCAATAAATAAACTTAGTGCAAAGGAGAGGAGGAGTGCTTTTTTCATCTTCTGAAGTGTTGGGTGTTACACCTTCGCAAAGGCTTCGGTGTAAGCTGTGAGTGTTGGATATTGAGTTATTTAAAAATTTTCGATTGTGAACATACAAATTTATAATAAATATGATACGCGTGCTGTCATTGGCCTTTTCGTTTGACATCAGGTTTAAAAAACACTAACTTTATTCAACAAATAAATCCAGATCCCGAATACATTCAGATGATGGAAAAGAAAAATACAGCTTCAGCAGATAAGCCCCGTATGTACAATTGCCATGCGCATATCTTTACCGGTGACCATGTGCCACCTTACCTGGCCCGCACTTTTCTGCCCTGGCCTTTGTACTACCTTACCCATGTTCCGGCACTGATATACCTCTTCCGAAAATGGTTCAATGGCCCCGACAGATGGAAATATAAGGCATGGTACAAGAATCTTAATGCATTCTTTTATAAGATAAAGATGCTTAATGTGCGCTATGCGATTGTAACGGTGCTTGGCTTTCTCATTGGCCTTTACATCAGCCTGCAGGTAATATTTATATTGATCGATTGGCTGGAACTTATTCAACCCCTGAGCGAAGGGAATGCCAAAATGATAAAAGAGTTGAATGAATTTCTTCAGGCCTATTGGTTAGTATATATCCCCGAAGCAACTGCCTGGAAAATAGTTCTGGTAGTGGTATTGTTTGCCTTTTTTAAGAACGGGCGGAATCTGGTGCTGTTTATCCTGCGGAAACTGTGGTCGTTCCTCGATATCCTGCCGGGAAGTAAAACCAAAGCCCTGGCCGGGAGATACCTGAACCTGGGACGCTTTGCCTTTTATAAATACCAGGCCAGGATCTTCGGACAACTCAGGGATCAGTATCCAAATGGGACCGCTTTTGTTATTCTTCCCATGGATATGGAGTTCATGGGTGCCGGGAAAGTTAAAGCAAAAAAAGAATGGAAAGGCAAGGACGGAAAGCGACCAGATGCCTATGGATACCAGATGAACGAACTGGCGCGCATGAAATCCTATCCCAGGTACAAGGACATTTTATACCCATTTATATGTGTTGACCCAAGGCGCACAAGGGTGGATGAGAAGGTGTTTTTCGCTTACCAGCTGGAGGATGGGAAAGTGGTACTGGACGATTGCTTTATTAAGGACTATATTGAAGAAAAGAAATTCAGTGGGTTCAAGATATATCCTCCCCTGGGATATTATCCTTTTGATGAGGCGCTGCTTCCTCTCTGGAAATATGCCGCTGATAATCAGATCCCCATCATGACGCATGCCTGCCGGGGGGTGATCTATTACAGAGGAAAGAAGAAAAAGGAATGGGATTCCCACCCCGTATTTCTGGAATCGCGCCGAAAAGGCAGGTATGGCCCGCTGAGACTGATGGAAACCCGCAACAACAAGTTCACGGATAATTTCACCCATCCCCTCAATTACCTTTGCCTGCTGGATGAAGTCTTACTTCGCAAAGTGGTGGGAAAAGCTTCGGAAGAACTAAAAGTACTATTCGGATATAAAGATGAAAAGACGAAGATGGCCTCAGATCTCTGCCACCTGAAAGTATGTTTCGGGCACTTTGGCGGGGATGATGAATGGGCAAGGTATTTCGACTCCGACCGTGACCAGTACTCCAGGCAGCTGGTGAAACAACCCAATGAAGGGGTTGACTTCCTGACCGATATTAAAGGAGCCAGCAAACAGGGTAAGATCGAGCAGATATGGAAACATACTGATTGGTTTACCATTATCTGCAGCCTTATGCTTCAGTACGACAATGTGTATGCCGATGTAAGCTTTATCCTAAAAAGTGTCGAGATACAGGCCTTGCTCAACCAGGTGCTGTCCAATGATAAGTTGTCGAAACGGGTATTGTTTGGCAGCGACTTTTATGTTGTAAGGCACCATAATTCCGACAAACATATGCTTGCCATGATGAAGGATGAACTGTCAGTTGCGCAGTTTGATTTGATCGCGAGGATAAATCCGTTGGAGTACTTGGGTATTAAGTAGATGTTGGGTTCCAGGTTCTGGGTTCTGGGTGTTTGTTCTTCGGTCTTCAAATCCAATCCCTTCACCAAATCACCAAATCGCTACATCGCTAAATCGTTACATCGGTAAATCGTCTACATCGTTAAATCGTCTACATCGTTCAATATCCCCGCCAGCGTGGAGTTAATATGGGCATTTTTTATATCTTGCATAGCATTAAACACCTGACTTCATGCGTAGCAGAATAACATGTTTAATTGCAATCCTTCTTTTAAGTTTTCTGTTTCCATTCCACCAATTATCAGCCCAGGAAAACGAAAATCCAGGGAAAAGTAAAAGACCTACTGTTGGCCTCGTACTTAGCGGAGGTGGAGCAAAGGGTTTTGCATACATAGGCCTGTTGAGGGTGATCCAGGAGGCCGGCCTCAAGATCGATTACATTGGTGGCAGCAGCATAGGTGCGCTTATTGGAGGGCTGTATGCCATTGGCTATCATCCTGATACCATTGCTCAATTAATCAGAGATCAGAATTGGGACAATAACCTCAAGGATAAAATGGACCGCAAATACCTCGCTTACGAGGAAAAAGTTTTTGGAGAGAAATTTATTGTTACCCTGCCGATAAAGAATAAAAAGGTGGCCATCAGCCCTTCTCTTTATACCGGGCAAGAGGCAAACCTTTTACTGAACTATTACTTTTCGCCCGCTTATGAAGTAACTGATTTTTCTGAACTACAGACACCCTTTTTATGCATTGGAACAGACCTTCTCAACGGCAAAGAAGTGGTGCTTACCGAAGGAGACCTTGCCCTGGCCGTGAGGGCCAGCATGTCGATTCCCGGATATTTTGCGCCAACAGATTATGAAGGCTACTACCTGGTTGATGGAGGGGTCGTGAATAATTACCCGGTTATGCCGATAAAAGAGATGGGAGCCGAAATTATCGTTGGTGGTGATGTGCAGTCCGGGCTGAGCAGAACAAAGGAAGAATTGAACTCCCTCACCGCCATACTTGATCAGATTATTGCTTATCACCGGGTCGATGCCAATGAAGAGGGTTATTCGAATACAGACCTGTACGTGCATATGAAGATGGAATATGGCATGATGGACTTCAATGACTATGATTCCATTATTGCTATTGGTGAGCAGATCGGACGGCAGCATTTTGATGAGATCAAAGCGCTGGCCGATTCCTTGAATGCCATTGAATACAGACCGGTAGGAAAATTTGAAACAGTTCCGCTGGATTCCATCTATATCAATGATATTTATTTTGAAGGATATGAAAAAGTTCCACGTAAGTATTTCGAAGGAATTTTCGAAGGAATTGCTGATTCAAAGATATCGCTGGAACATCTGCAAGAGCTGATCAGATTAACCTATGGCACCAAGTTTTTCGAGTACGTTTTCTATGAACTGAAAGGAAAGGAACATGGTGCAGATCTGGTAGTCAAAGTTAAACCGGCCGCTCCCGGTTATGTTTCTGCAGGTGTACATTATGACAATGATTATAATGGGAGTTTACTGCTAAACGGAGCGTTCAGAAATGTACTCGGAAAAAGCACAAAACTATTTGCAGATCTTGTCCTGGGGACAAACTGGAGGGTTAGAGCCTTGTATATGATGGATAATGGTGCAAAACCGGGGGTTGGGGCTATGATCGATTTCTTTTCGTTTAAATTTAACGACTATGATAAGGATGTGAAGGTGAATGAGTTTACTTTTAATAATTATAAAGGAACGGTTTTCGCCGAACAAAAGCTGAAAAACCAATATGCTTTCAGGCTGGGATTTGACTATGAGTATTTCCAGTTCAAACAAAGTATTTCCATCGACACCACTCTTGATAAATATGACGATTTCTCAAGTTATGGTACCGTTTTTACTACCATATATGCTGATACCCGTAACAAGGCTTATTTCCCGACAAAAGGCTTTAATTCCAGCCTGAGGATTGAATATGTCATGCCTTTATCAAAGAATTTTTCACAGGAACTTTTTACAAATTCCTTTGTCGTATACCTGAAGAGCGATCACAATTTCTCCTTGAGTAAGAAATTCACCTTTCAACCTGGAGTTTTCCTTGGATCAACCATAAGGGGCGATCAGGTACCCCCGGTACATCACAATTTCTCTTTAGGTGGATTAAATACCTCAAATTATCTTGAAACCCACCTCCCATTTACCGGCCTCAAGTTTATTCAAAGTTTTGGGATGCATACTGCAATATTAAGGATGAAGATGCAATACCAGGTCATTAAGAAGATTTATCTAACCCTTCGGGCTGATGGAGGATCAAATGAACTTGATTTTGGAGAAGTCTGGAAGCCGGAGAATTATATCTTAGGGTATGGCCTTACCGCCAGTTATGACAGCTTTATTGGTCCTGTCGAAATCAGTGTGATGGGCTCAAATCTTAATCCCAAACCGATGTTTTTTCTTAACCTGGGCTTCTGGTTTTAGTGCAGGATGCTGAAAGCTCCGTCAAGATAGTCAATTACATCCTGGGGATGATGGCCTGCATATTCTGAGCTTCGTTTGTGTCCCAGTCGAACTACTACCGCATTCTTGTCAGGAATAACAAATATATACTGTCCCAGTATCCCTCGCATATATGGGATCTAATTAATTATAAATTAAATTTGGAATTATCATAGAATGCGTCAGCTGGGGTACTTGGGTATTAAGTAGATGTTGTGTTCTAGGTTCTGGGTTCTGGGTGTTTGTTCTTTGGTCTTCAAATCCAATCCCTTCACCAAATCGCTACATCGCTAAATCGTTACATCGGTAAATCGTCTACATCGTTCAATATCCCCGCCAGCGGGACAATGGAGTAGATAAAAATTTAAGGAGCGGCCTGTTTATACATAAACAAGATATAGGCCAATGCAGCTTATACACAGAATCCTTGTCAGAAACACAAGGTTCCATCCATAATTGCTCTTGAGTATGAATTTATTGTAAATCATAAAGGCAAGACAGAATGCAATGACGACTAATCCGACTTCTAGCAGGGGATAAGTCAGTGATCCGATCATTTTTAGCATGCTGGTCATGACTATCGTGGCCAGGGTGTCGAGCACAAGCCTGTCGATGACAGTATCGAAGTACCCGGCTGACTTTGGCATCCTTCCTTTGGTCAATGATATCAGCACATAGGTGGCGGTCAGGAATGATGCCCCAGCGATAAGCACATATTTAGCACTTTCTATGTTTTGGAGATATAGTACGATCCCCAGAAGGAAGACTATACTTGAAAAGATTTCGAAATATGCATTCCTGAGCTTATGGATGTTTTCCATACTGTTTGCCATTTCAGTCGAATAAAGATAAGGGAAAAAGGTTTTTGTGACTTCTCATTTCTGATTATAAATGCGCAATTTCCGTGTCCCTCAACTTTCCTTTAGTACAAAAAGAGAACCGGATACTATAAAGCTATAGACTGATGTGCTGATATCTTTCCAGAGGGGAAGCATTGGTTTGGCACAACTTACTACGTGCACGAAATGATCCATGAAGTTGATTATTTCATATCTTCGGTAGAAATAAAACCCCCTTTTGACTCAAATGAGATATTATCGTGTGCTATGGAGTATGCCATAATAAAATAGGGAATTTCGAAAAAATAAATTATAAAAAGGAATGACTTGGTTGCTTTTGATAATATAAATGGAAACCTTCAAAGTAATTTTTCGATGAAAAGATTAATTGTGTTATTAGTCACACTAATTTTTTTATTTCAAATTCCCAAGGAATTGAGCTCTCAAGATTATATGCCTTTTCCTCAAGATAGTGCAACATGGTATTCGATAAGATTTTGGCCTGATCCTTTTCCTCCGTATTTATTTTATTCAACAACTACATATGTTGCACAAGGAGATACTATTATTAATAGCACTTCTTATACTAAATTTTATCAAGGATCGCCTTATAATTCAACATTGAGCTATCTTGGTGCTTATCGCATAAGTAATAGTACGAAGGAGGTTTTCTACATAGATTCTTACTATAATACAGAATCCTTATTATATGACTTTTCCCTTGTACCAGGTGATACAATTGAAATTTTTGGAAATGGGTATAACTCTTATAATTTAGTATGCCTCGATACGTCCACGCTAGTTATAAATACCATTCCTCATAAACAATTACTTGTATATTCATATTTGTCAAATGGAGTAGAATGTTATACTACCTGGGTTGAAGGTATTGGAAGTATGAGGATGCCCATAGAAACAGATTGGTTTTGTGCAAGTACATTTGAAATTGATTTTGAGTTGAATTGTTTTTATTACCATGATGATCAAATTTATATTTGGGATGGAAACCCCTGGTTTTCAGGATGCGTTGGAACTAATCTGAGTATAGATGAAGTATTTGCCAATAATACTTTAGCTATTGCTCCAAATCCTGTTTCCCTTGATTCGAAAATAGTTGGAGACTTCATTGGAGATTATATGGTAGATTATCAGGTAATTGATGCAACAGGGAGAATATGTAAAGCGTCCAAGATGAATAAGATTGATCAGGTTACAATAAACGCTAATCAGTTTCAAAATGGTGTGTATGTTTTACGCATTTTTCTCCATGAGACTAAGAAATTCCATGCAATTAAATTTGTAGTCAAAAAATGAAACATCTTAATCGTTTGATAAATAGCAGGTTCAAAAATTAATATCCAACACTAAGAAAAAAAGATTGGTGAATTCTAATCTCTCCGGGGTTAGTTCCCCGAAGCTCTGCTTCGAGATTTAATTTTAAC
>JAOZTN010000018.1:0-6475 GCA_029942245.1 Bacteroidales bacterium
AATATGTGATCATGGAGAACAAGATCAAGATCGTTGATGAGCAAACCGGACGTATCATGGAAGGGCGCCGTTATTCTGACGGGCTCCACCAGGCACTGGAAGCAAAAGAAAATGTAAAGGTAGAGGCTGCCACACAAACGTATGCCACCATCACACTACAGAACTACTTCAGGATGTACGAAAAGCTGGCCGGGATGACCGGGACAGCTGAAACAGAAGCAGGTGAGTTCTGGGATATCTATAAGCTCGACTGTGTGGTGATACCTACCAATCGTCCGATCGTAAGGGATGACAGGCAGGACATGGTGTTTAAAACCAAGCGCGAAAAATACAATGCCGTAATCGATGAGTGCGAAATGCTGGTAAAGGAAGGACGTCCGGTACTGGTAGGTACTACCTCTGTAGAAACATCAGAGCTCCTTTCAAGGATGCTCACCAGGAAGAAGATAAAGCACAATGTACTGAATGCCAAGTTGCATAAAAGAGAGGCTGACGTTGTTGCTGAAGCCGGTCAGGCAGGTGCGGTCACCATCGCAACCAACATGGCCGGTCGTGGAACCGACATCAAACTCCAGGATGGCGTGATAAAAGCCGGTGGTCTTGCGATCATTGGTACAGAGAGGCATGATTCAAGGCGTGTCGACCGTCAGCTGAGGGGTCGGGCCGGACGACAGGGAGATCCGGGTAGCTCACAGTTCTTTGTTGCGCTTGAAGATGACCTGATGCGTATGTTCGGCTCCGCAAGGATTGCCAAGATCATGGACAGACTCGGGCTGAAAGAGGGAGAGGTGATCCAGCATTCGATGATCACCAAATCGATAGAAAGAGCTCAGAAAAAAGTAGAAGAAAACAACTTTGGTATCCGTAAAAGGCTGCTGGAGTATGATGATGTAATGAATGCCCAGCGTGAAGTTATCTACAAGAAACGCAGGCATGCCCTCCATGGCGAACGACTGGCTGTCGACCTCATGAACATGATGTATGACGTAGGTGAAAAGATCATCATCGACATGCAAGAGCAGGGCGACTATGATGGCTTCAAAATGGAGCTTATCACCACACTCGGGATTGAATCTCCCATCTCAGAGAAAGAATTTTCGAACGAAAGCTCCACTGTCATTGCTGACAAGATCTTCGAGGTCGTAATTCAGAGCTACAAAGATAAATCTGCGATCATCGCAAGAAATGCCTTGCCGGTGATCAAGAATGTTTATGAAACTCAGACCCAGTATGAGAACATCCTGGTTCCGGTAACTGATGGTATAAAAACCATGCAGATCATTGCCAACCTGAAAAAATCATACGAAAGTGAAGGTAAAGATGTGGTACTCTCCATCGAAAAGGGCATCAGCCTTGGCATGATCGATGAAGAATGGAAAGAACACCTTCGTGAGCTGGATGACCTGAAGCAATCGGTACAGTCGGCAACCTACGAACAAAAAGACCCACTGCTCATCTATAAGTTTGAGTCATTCAACCTCTTTAAAACAATGATCGAAAAGATCAATAATGAAGTGGTATCCTTCCTTGTCAAGGGCAATATCCCTATGCAGGATCCAAATTCCGTAAAAGAGGCACAGGCACCCAGAGGACTGGATAACAGCAAGTTAAAAGAAGAACGCACCGACCTTCTTTCTCAGGCCCATTCCGATACTCAGGGAGCACGCTCAAGCACTCCGATAATCCGTACAGAGAAAAAGTACGGCAGGAATGACAAAGTAAAGGTACAGTATAATGATGGCAGGGTAGCAGAGAAGAAGTACAAGATGGTTGAGAATGACATCAAAAGAGGTGAATGTCGGATTGTATAAAATCCTATCTTTGTTCTCAAACTTAATTAATCTTCATGAAAAAATTACTAACACTGCTCGTGAGCCTGTTGATAGGCTCTATGCTAACGGCGCAAATTGCGTACAGTCCTCTCGTCGACTCTCTGAAAAATGAAATCACTGAAGCAGAAATCACTTCCATACTTGAACAATTAAGCGGAGTGGTAGAGGTGAGTATTGGCGGACAGCCATACACCTTGGTTACCAGACACTCATATTCGGCTTCCAATCCAAAAGCCGCAGAATGGATCTACGAACAATTCGAAGCCCTGGGCATCCCTGTCGAATACCACTATTTCAATTCAAATGGAGAAAATGTGGTTGCCACCATTACAGGATCTGAGTTCCCGGACCAACAATACATTATATGTGCACATTACGATGATATGCCTTCCGGAAACCTGGCACCGGGTGCCGATGATAATGCTTCCGGCGTTGTAGGGGTACTTGAAACGGCTCGTTTGATCAAGGACCTTGACCTGAAGTATACCGTAAAATTTATTGCATTTGATGAAGAAGAGCAAGGGCTGATCGGCAGTCATGCTTACGCCGACGAGGCCTCCTCAAATGGCGACGACATCCTGGGGGTTCTCAACCTCGACATGATCGCCTACGATTCTGACAGCGACTATGAAATGTCAATCTCGACTGAACCCGGGTCTGCAGATTTTACTGCTGAATACACCAGTGTACTTGGCACCTATGAATTCGACCTGACCTATAATTTCATCACAACAGGAGCCAGCGACCATTCACCTTTCTGGAACAACGGCTACCAGGCCATCCTGGCTATCGAAGACTGGAACGATTTTAATAATGCCTATCATACTACCGGTGACGTTATCGAAAATTGCAATATTCCCTACTTCAAGCAAATGGTACAATCAGCTGTTGCAACCATGGCCTCACTGAGCCTTGACATGAAGATGGAACTCGTGCATCAGCCCCTTCCGTCAGGAAACTTCACCAACGATAGGGAAGCAGTGCTGGTGATCAACTCCAACCACTCCATTGGTACAGGATCAAACTCGCCACAACTTTATTACAGCATAGATGGAGGGAGCTTTACCGCTTTACAGCCATACGCCACAAGCCTTGATACATTTTTCTTTATGATCCCCGGCCAGTCCATGGATACTGAAGTAGAGTATTACCTGGCTGCTCAGAATGCTGATGCAAATATGGTTTCTACTTTGCCTGCCGGAGGAAGGGGAATGAACCCTCCAGGAACTGTCATGCCCATCAACTATTTTAGCTATACAATACTCTTTCCTTTGATGATTAGCTCATATGAGCGACCAGGTATCATCATCGATCAGAACTATCCCAACCCCTTCAGGGAAGAAACTACTTTTGCTTTTGTCCTGGATATTTCAAGCAGGGTCAGCATCAGTATTATTGATATGATGGGTAGAGAAGTGGCGCAGGTCACTGACAGGCCCTATGATGCCGGATCACATCAGATCCAGTGGAATGCAGATGGTCTTCCACAGGGACAGTATTTCTTCAAAGTTCAATCCGATGACCATGTTGAGGTCAAATCCATGGTAGTCGTAAAATAATAGCATATGCAACTTAAAAGGATCCTTCTTAAGCTTAGTGGAGAAGCCCTTATGGGCGACAGGGAACATGGTATTGATCCGCTACGGCTTTCTCAGTATGCTGCTGAGATCGTTGATGCCGCCAAAGGCGGAACTCAAATTGCTATCGTCATTGGCGGAGGGAATATCTTTCGCGGCCTGAGCGGGGCTGCTGAAGGTATGGACCGCGTGCAGGGAGATTATATGGGTATGATGGCCACCGTGATCAACAGCATCGCATTACAGGCAGAACTGGAAAAACTGGGTGCACAAACCTCCCTCTTCTCCGGCATGCTAATCAGGCCGATAGCACTACCTATGAGCGCCAAATCAGCCATCAGCGAGCTGGACAGCGGTAAGATCATCCTTATAAGTGGCGGAACAGGAAACCCCTATTTCACCACCGACTCTGCCTCTGCTCTCAGGGCACTGGAGATCAAAGCCAACGTAATTCTGAAAGGCACCCGTGTTGATGGTATATATAACGCCGACCCGGAAAAGGACCCTGCTGCCACCAAATTCGATAAGCTCAGCTTCGATGAAGCCATCGAAAAGAAGCTCCGCATCATGGACCAGACTGCATTTACCTTATGCCGTGAAAACAGTATGCCGATTTATGTTTTCAATATGAACGAAAAAGGGAACCTGAAAAAAGTCCTCGACGGGAATAACATCGGAACACTGGTTAGCTAAGAAAATATTATATTTGTCTTTAAACAAAAACTCAGACGCATGAACGAAGAAGCCCAAATGTGCCTCGACGAAGCCAAAGAAGGAATGGAAGATGCCCTGGGGCACCTGGACAGAGAATTTCAGAAACTACGTGCCGGAAAAGCGAGCCCACAGATGCTGGAAGGGATCATAGTCGACTATTATGGTGCCATGACCCCTATCGAGCAAACCGCCAATATTAATACTCCCGACCCCCGGCAGATCATCGTTCAACCATGGGATAAAAGTATCCTGGGAGAGTTGGAAAAAGCTATCCTCAATGCCAACCTTGGCTTCACCCCCAAGAACGAAGGTGAAGTGCTCAGGATCTCAGTACCTCCGCTCACAGAAGAACGTCGCCTCGAGCTGGTAAAGAAGGCCAAAGGACAGGCGGAGACCACCCGTATCAGCATCCGGAATACACGGCGCACGGCCAATGACCTGGCCAAAAGCCTTGAAAAAGACGGCCTGCCGGAAGACGAATCGAAAAGGGTGCAGGACATGATCCAGGAACTCACCGATGATTACATCAAGAAGGTTGATGAGATGCTGGATGCTAAAGAGAAAGATGTAATGACAGTATAAAGGAGCGCCGAATTCCGAGTGCTGAGTGATGAGTGCAGGATACCAAACTCCGAACTATTACTCACTACAATTCCTGCAAATCTCAATTCTACTTCGATTTTCAAGTATCTGACTTCTGAATTCTTTGTACTTCTTCCCTTTCCATATTTCCTGAAAAGTAAGATTTTCCAATTTCCCCATCTGATGATCAGCATCTTTGTCGAAGCAGCATGGCACAACCCTGCCATCCCATGTAACAATGGCCCCGCTCCACATCCTGAAGCAACGGTTCCTTATGGGTTTCTTTAATTCCCAACAAGCATCCGCCCCGCGGACATAGCGTGCATATTTTGGATGATCAGGGATCATTTCTGTGTCCTTCTCAAAATTATAAACCTGGGCGGCTTTTAGCTGCAGCTTATCTGCCTCCAGCTCTTTGCTGAGCTTCTTCATGGCCGGGATCTGATGCTCATTAGTCTTTAGCACCAGGAATTGAATAATGACATAGGGTTTCCGGCTTCCCAGCTCATGCTTCCATCTTGCGATATTCTTAATCCCTTCTTTTACTTTCTCCACATCACCACCTATCCTGTATCTTTCATAGGTTTCCTGATTTGTACCGTCCATGGAAATGATCAGGCGATCAAGGCCTGATTCAACCAGGCGGCGTGCGTTTTCATCGGATAGATCCTGTCCATTGGTGGAGGTGGCTGTGTAAATCCCTTTCTGATGAGCATAATTGATCATGCCGTAGATATTCGGATTAAGGATGGGTTCCCCCTGGAAGTACAAAGTGAGGTATATGAGCCTCTTCCCTGTCTGATCAACGATTTTCGCAAAATCCTTCATGGCCATCATCCCCCGAGGGCGGGTAAACTGCTTTAAACCGCTCGGGCATTCCGGGCAACTTAAACCACATGCTGTTGTTGGTTCAATGGAAAGGCTGACGGGCCTGCCTGTATGCTTACTTCTTCCTAATACAACACTGAAACAAAAACTCAATCTGACGCAGGTGTAGTTCAACAACTTCCGCAGGGAAAGTTTTCTGACAAAATGTATAGCATCGAAGCATTCAGCACGCATCATCATATATAAAGCACCGTTTCAACAAAGTTAATATAAAAGCCTTCTGAATTCTGTCTGCTGTCTACGGAAAATTAAGTAGTTTCGTGCTCATAATTAGATGATATGAGTAAATTCTGGGATGAACGTTACGCTCCTGAGAGGTATTATTACGGAAAAGAGCCCAATGCTTTCTTTAAATCCTGCATCGATAATGGAAAGCCGGGCAAGATCCTGCTTCCGGGCGATGGTGAAGGACGCAATTCAGTTTATGCTGCCAGGATGGGATGGGAGGTGTACGCCTTTGACCAGAGCAAAATGGGAAGAAAAAAAGCTTTGATGCTAGCTGAGGAGCATGGTGTTTCCATTCATTATGATGCTAACGAGCTTGCCGATTATTCCATCGAAGTAAACACCTTCGACATGCTCGCTCTCATATATGTACACCTCTACCCATCGGAGCGCCGCCTTTACCATAAAGCATTTCTATCTGCCCTCAAACCGGGTGGCCGTCTGGTGATGGAAGTGTTCAGCAAAAAGCAGTTTGGAAATGATTCCGGCGGGCCGAAAGACCTTGAATTGCTATATGATCTCGCAGAAATAAAAGAAGATTTCCCGTCCCTGGAGATCATATATGCTGACTATTTGAGCGTCTTTCATGACGAAAGCTTTGCCCACCGGGGTGATGCTGAAATAATTAGATTTATTGGACAAAAAAAGTGATAAAAC
>JAOZTN010000018.1:6575-8488 GCA_029942245.1 Bacteroidales bacterium
GTGATAAAACCGGCATCCGCAGGGTGAATGATCTTGCTTTCGGGTATGGCACTATTCCCGGAAGAATACAATGAAAAATAAGCATACCTAAATTTCTTAGCTTTGTAACATATGCCGGTAAATATTGAAATAAAAGCCCGCTGCCCGGATCCTGCCGGGGCAGCCAAGATCTTATCCGGGTTAAATGCAGAACATAAAGGGACAGACCACCAGGTTGACACTTACTTTAAAGTGGACGAAGGGCGGCTGAAGCTTCGTGAAGGAAATATAGAGAACAACCTGATCTTTTATAAAAGGAGCGACCATGCCGGACCAAAAAGATCGGATGTGATATTGTATCCTTGCAGCAACGACCCAGGGCTGAAAAACATCCTTGAAGAAACACTGGGAATATTGGTAGTAGTTGACAAGCTACGCGACATTCATTTCATCGACAATGTGAAATTCCATATTGACCAGGTAGAAGGCCTTGGCAGTTTCATCGAGATCGAGGCCATTGGTGAAGAAGGTGAAGAATTTGGCCTGAACAGGCAGTGTAATCATTACATGGATGCATTAAATATTGGCGAAGAGCAGCTGATCTCCATATCATACAGCGACCTCTTACTGGAAATAGAAGGATGAGAGTCATTACAATCATAATTGTATTATTCCTGGCAACTTTTGTAGGGCTTTCTTCCCTCATGAGTCAGAACAGCAAGGTTTCGAATGCCATACAGGCATTTTCGGAAGGGGAATACGAGAAAACCTATAAGCTGGCAGGCGATGCTCTGGCCAGCATCGATGAGTTGAGCGGCGATTATATCGCTGCAGCGTATTACTACCTTGCCAAATCAAGGGTGCAGGTACTCCGGCTGGCTATGGAAAATCGTGATCAGGAAAAGCTGCAGAGCATGCAAAATGCTCTTATCGAAAGTTATTTCGATTATATGGAAGCGCTGAAAACTGCTGATCACAAGCTGCAGGCTGACATTGAAAATGACCTGAACGGGCTCTTTAATCCCATTCTGCAAACAGGACTGTCGGCTTTGAATACCGGGAATAACCCGGATCAGCCGGAAAATGTACGACATGCAGCCCTACTTGCCGCAAAAGGATACCTGGAAGCCGCCTGGGACATCTCACCTACTTACCTGGCATGCGACCTGCTCGGACAGGCAGAGCTGGCACTGGGAGATACAAGCACCGCCTATGAACATTTCTCAGAAAGCACAACAACATATAAACAACGTCCACCGGTAGAGGCTGATTTTCTGATGGCCTACGTTTTCTTTAGAAAAGCCATCGTAGAACGCTACTGGCAGAAGAACAACGGCCTCGCACTGGCTACACTTATGGACGGGGAAAATATGCTAAACACCGATTATAGCAGGCACAGCTTAAATGGTACACTAAGCCCACAACAGCGAATGGCATACGATCATGGTATCATGGACCTGATCGGATTTGAGCTTGACATATATTTGAACGATCCCACATTGAGGGAGGATGCCCTGGTCCGTTTCCAGGAGGTGCTGGTACTATATCCGGAAGACTATAATATCAATTTAGCTTATGCCAACATCCTGGAGAATGTGGATGCGCTCCTTTCCATCGACGCCTATAAAACTGCCATCAGCATTGATGATTCACAGGACCTTGCCTATTTTAATATCGGGGCCGTGTATAATAATCTGGGTTCTGAAGCATATTTACAAGGGCTCAACCAGGATGATGATATAGTTGCCGACAGTTTATACAATGAGGCCAACCTGTACTTCAGGAACGCTTTCACCTATATGGAACAAGCATATCAGCTGAATTCATACAGCCTACAAACCATCAGAGCCCTTATTCAACTATCCAACTCCCTGGGACTGGATGAAAAGGCGGCCTTTTATGAAGAGAAAGAAGTTGAAGTCAGGGGATTTTAA
>JAOZTN010000018.1:8588-38788 GCA_029942245.1 Bacteroidales bacterium
GGATGAAAAGGCGGCCTTTTATGAAGAGAAAGAAGTTGAAGTCAGGGGATTTTAAAAAATGGAAAGTCTGGCATATAAGATACTACCGGTAATCTTCATTTTCGTGCTGGGGTATATCCTGAAGTTACTGGGTGTACTGAAATCCGAACACGGCGATGTATTCATGAAGGTGGTGTTTTATCTCGCCCTGCCGGCCCTGGTGATCCTTTCCCTTACCCGGGTTGAGCTTATCGGTGAGTTTGCCTGGCTGCCGGTGATCTCTTTTACGGTGATCATGATTCAGTTTGGGATATCCTTCCTGACCGGAAAGTTTATGCATCTCGACCGTAAGACACACGGTGTATTGCTGGCCGGTACTATGATCATGAATATAGGTTTCGCACTGCCTTTTATCATTGCCGCCTACGGGGATGAAGGCCTGGCTCTATTATCCATGTTCGATGTGAGCAATGCCATACTCGCATTTACCCTGGTCTACTTTATCGCTGCCAGGTATGGCGAAGACGGAACAAGTTCTAAGGGAATGATGAAGAAATTTCTGTACAACCCACCTATCTGGGCCCTGATCACCGGGATTGTACTCAACCTGACCAACACAGAAATCCCTCCTATGCCCGCCCACCTTTTCCAGATCCTGGGCGATCTCACCATACCCTTGATCATGATCGCCCTGGGTATTTTCTTCAATCTGAAGCTGATCAATCCAAAAGCTGTATTTGCAGGGATCTTTATCAGGATCGCGATCGGTTTCCTGATCGGATGGGCATTTTGTTTTGCCCTCGGACTGGAAGGATTGATCAAAACTATTGTGCTGATTGGTTCATCAGCTCCTGTTGGGTTTAATTCAATAGTATACGCCTCCATGGAGAAACTTGACAAAGAATATGCCGCATCGATGGTATCATATGGTATCATGGCAGGTTTGGTGGTTATCCCGCTGATTATTTACTTTGCGCAATAAAAAGGAGACCTGGCAGGTCGGGGACCTGCCAGGTCTCCTTTTTACTGCCGCTTCACACTTTCAATTGGAAAAACAATACTCACTTTATAGGCAAAGTTATCGCCTGTTTTATCAAAGCTATACGGTCCGTAACGGTAGAATACACCTGCACCAATTTTATAGAATTTCAGATCGAGGAGGCCATGAAAGAGTATACCCGATTCATAATATCCTTTTTCCATGGTGCTATAGGCTACGTTATGATGCTGTGCTTCATTGTTGAGGTCGCCAAAGGCAATGTTGGTAGCCAGTGCGATCTCAGGGGAGAAAAAGCGGGTCTTCACAAGCAGTGAGCCAAAGTTATGTGTGAAGTATAGCGCGACATAGCGATTACTCAGGAATTCGTTCATGCGCATGGTGGCAAAGCTGTTGGCGGCATAGATGGTAAATACCCTGTAGCTGCCGTTTCCATTGTACAGGTTGCAATATGGCAGATCACCATCGATATAGCCGGCGCGTACTTCGAAGGTGGTCATTCCCAGGTACTTGATGTAAAAGGATTCGGTAATGTTGATGTCGAAACGATTGTATTCGAATTCACCATTCAGCATGTTATCAAATCCATGTGTATACTGAAAACGCACGACCGGATATTTCGTCCCCAATGAGATTTTGATCCGTTTTGTTCGCAGGAATTTCTCCCTGAAGGCAAAGCGAAATCCCGCTGACAATTCGGTAAAATTAAAGTCATTCTTCAGCATAGAGGTGCCATTGGCGCTCTGGCCGTAATAGTAATCCGGGAAAGCTTGTTTATGCTCACTCCTTACACTGACATTCCATTTGAAATGACGCAGGGCCCTGAACTGCAGGGAAGCGTATGCCCTTTCTGTCATGTTCATCCTCCGGATGAGGAAATTCCTGTAACCTTCACCCCTGAGGAAAGACTTTTCGTCCTCGAAATAGTCAACGCCAGCGCTTTCAGTTACATCATAAAAATATCCTGCTTTTACCTCGAGTTCACTGTTTTTGTGAAGGATAGCGCTCACATCACCCCCATATTTGGCAGTCATATCCTTAAATCCATAACCCCAAAAGCCACCGATCTTGAACCTTCTCGACAGCCTGTCGTTGGTATGCATTCCCAAACCCAGATAAAGACCTTCATACTGGTTATAGCGCAGAAATTTATGCATATCGAAATCGATAAATTTGTAAGGGATCCTACCGGTTATGATCGTTTCAATAGTCTTTGCCAGCCTGTCGAAATTTACTTCCTTCCCAACACTGTCCATGAATTCGTAGGTCCTCCTGTCACGCGCTGTCAGGCTATCGGCACGATAAATTGCCCAGTATTCTTCGCTGCGGTCGTGCGCATTGGGATCGACATCCACTTCGATATTATTAAACTCCCTCCTGACCAGTTCGGGATTCAGTTCAATATCACGAATATAACTTTTCCCAACGCCAACAAAAGAGTAGCGCTCGTCGTTCACCGCAGCACCCAGGGCTTTTATGTTAACATCCGTATTGAGTTGCACTGGAAACCACTGTTCACCACCGATAAATTCGTATTGCTGCTGTATCCTGATGGTAAAGGCCCCGTCATCGATAGCAGGTTCAGCGATCACATTCTGAATGGCCCACTTATGAGAATTTATCGACAACACCCCTGTCAATCCATCGAAGTTGGTACCTGCTCTTGGCCGGTATGAGATAATAAAGATGGTATCATTCTGCTGCGAGTATGCGGTATCTTCAATAATGAAGGTATATTTTGATGTACTTCCGCGGCTGATGGGGTTCACATATTCGCTCCGGCCAATATTTATCAGTTCCTGGTAAAAGGATGTTGATTGTACCTGCGACACCAGGAAAACGAACATGGGATCCTTCATTCCGGAAACCCTTGTAGCAATAACATTTTCACGATTCCGCTCCGGGTGAAGGAATTTTCTTTCTGTAACCGACTCAGCTATGAAGATATCCTGCCGGTCGATGAACCTTCTAACCTCCAATGAATTCGTATCCAGCATCATAGTATCAATCATACGAAGTGAATCCAGGTCAAGGGTGAAGATGACCTTCTCATAGGAAGTATAGGAAAAAGACCGCATCTTTTCCGGGTTATTGATGTCGCGGTTTTCCACCACATTATGAATGATGCGGTGCGCCGGGTTGATTCCCGGAAGGATAAGCACTTCCTGCAATTCATATGGGATTTTCTTCATAAAGATCTTCAGACCCTCATTTTTCCCATTGATTGGAAACAGCTGGGATTCATAACCCACGTAAGTAAGCTTCAGATAATCGGCTGGCTCACTCGTCCTTATCCTGAACTTCCCGTCAATGTCCGTTGCACTACCCTGATGGCTTTCATTCATAACAATATTCACGAACGCAAGAGGTTCGCCTGTTTCAACATCCATTACCTTCCCGCTGATAGTAGTGGACTGTGAACGCAGTATAGTAACTGCAATCAAAAACAGAAATGTCAGAAAAAATCGCTGAGTGAAATAGTGCTCCATATCATTATTCCAAGTAAAGATACGGGATAATTTCAAGCGTCAGCAGGCTTGAATAATTTTTATTAAGGGTAATTTTTACTATCTGGGGAAGAGAAGTAGTTTGGGGAACTTCCTTCAGAGACGCTTAAGAAAAAATAAGATACCAGAAGTCTGAAGTCAGAAGTCAGAAATTATACTGAAAAGTATTTCTCCAGGTCCTTCAGGGTTGTGGCAGTAGTCTTGATGTCTTTCACAACATTTCCGCTTTCCAGGATCACAATGCGCTCGCACACCTCGGTTACATGCTGCAGGTCGTGGCTGGAAACAAGTGCCGTAACACTACGGTCTTCCTGTATCTTTTTAAGGATATTCTTCAAGCGGATCTGAGTAGTAGGATCAAGGCTATTAAAAGGCTCATCGAGGATGATCAGTTCAGGTTTGGTCATCAGCGCCGCTGCAATACCCACCTTTTTCTGATTCCCTGATGACAATTCCCGGATATACTTTTTCTTGCCGAGCACTTCATTGTTAAAGAACTCATTAAAGGTGTCATAAAATTCCTTTACATCGCCTTTCGAAAGGCCATTGATGTCGGCCAGGAACTCAAAATATTCTTCAGGAGTGAGGAAATCTATCAGGAAACCCTCATCCAGGTAGGAACCGGTAAATCGCTTCCACTCAATAGAACCCATCACGTTATCAGAATTGATGTATACCGCACCATTCGTAGGCCTGATCAGATCGAGGATCAACCTGAAAAAGGTTGTTTTGCCTGCTCCATTATTCCCCACCAGGCCAAAGCTTTCGCCTTTGGGAATCATCAGGTTTGGAATATTGAGCACAACATTCGCGTGATATGCTTTACTAAGGTCTTTTACTTCAATCATGGTTAGAATATGTTTCTGGTTGCTGGTTGCTGGTCACTAGTAACTAGTAGCCAGAAACCAGTGACAAGTTCTTATTTTTCTCTGAATCCTTCGGCGATGATGTATTTTCTGCGGATGAAGCGTTCTACCACATAGTTCATGATCGGCTTATGAAACAGCAGGCCTGCTATTCCCAGAAGCCCCAGTATGGTTGCGGCCGGGATCCTGTCGAGGAATAAGGCAAACAGGGCATAAATAATTACAGGCATAAGTAAGAGGGGCAGCATAATCACAAACTGTGAGGCGCCTACACCCTGGTAATTAAATGCCGCTCCTCTGCTCAGATCCATGCGTTTTTTATTATTGCTGCAAAAGATCAGGATAATATGGGCACTTATTCCGATGTTCATCAGGAAGCACATAGTGTTGATATAGAGGATCTCCCAGCCATAGAAGGCATAGGGAATAGTAACCACATAAGAGAAAGCAGCCGTTCCCAGGAGGATCATATATTTTGCCCTGAAATATTTGTCGAAATCTATATTATTGGCCAGGATAGCATCAAAGAAACTGCTTTCCCATCCAAGGAAATAATTTCCAATGCTCATACCAAAGCCCCCGGTAATAAATATCCCTACAAATATTATCATACCACCCATTTTCAAATACATATCCTGTGGGTAGAAGAAAAAACCATACGCAAGGAAAATTGGCATCAGATAAAGTAGCGACTTCGATCGTTTATTCCGCATGTATAGTTTAAGTTCAAAAGCAATCAGTTCTCCTACCCTACCCAGGCTTTTCAGGTATGAAATCCCAGCCATGGAATCCACCCTACGCTGTTTCTTTATGCTGATTTCTTCGATATACATTCTCGATCTGAGGTAGGCAAAGTTCAGCAGGTAAACCAATAGTAAAAGCAGCAGTGGTACCAGAAAGCCCCAGGAAAATGTTATCAGATATTGGAACAATTTCCCTGAAATTACAGATATGGAATACACCCCAATGGAATCCAGCAATATGAATCCAATAACTACAAAACCGAATACAGCAACGATCCAGGGCCTGGAAAAGATCTGCCTTTTCACATACACGATTATGAAGTTATTCGTAAATATGAGGAAGATGATCCCAAACAGCCATTGCAGGGCCTGAGCAGGTGAATAGTCGACTGCCACCACCTTTACAGCCCAGGGGATGAATATCAGTAAGGGCAAATAGTTCAGGATGAACAGCTTGGACTTAGCCAGCATATAGTTCACGATCACCGATTTTCGCACCGGCAGGTGAAAATAGGGCTGCGCTGCCATCACGGGTAATCCCTGCATCAGATAGCGCATTATGAGGTCGACGGCCAGGTAATAGAGCAGCATTCCATTAAAGAGTAAACCCAGATTCTGATCCGGGTAGGTCTCGGAAAGTATGGTAGGAAGCAAGAGCCCCAGACCTAGCAATTCCAATAATACCAGCAGGATAACAAAGCCAAGAACAATATTGATCGCCAGGTTCTTTTGCCAGAAGGGCGATCGCCTCAGCTGCTTCCATTGATGTGAAACAAACCACTTTATAACCATAACATAATTATTACATCCCGAAGATAAGGAAATAGTTTTGAGTGTTGGGGGTTGAGTGTTGAGTTAGTTGACAGTTTACTGTTGTCAGTTTACGGTTGTAAGGTAAATCTGTACCTTTGCAAACCTATGTCTATCCGGATCATTGACTATTTCCAAAAACACAGACAGATCATTGAAGAGAACCTCCTGCTTTGCCAGAACCCGCTGGATATTGAAGCTATTCACAATCTGCGCTTAAGTGTAAAAAGGATACGCGTGGTGCTCAGGCTTACGGCTATGATCAATCCCGCTTCTTTTGATGGTTCAAGCCAGGTCATCGAGATTAATAAATTGTTCAAAAGCTCAGGAAGGCTCAGGGATACACAGGTAACAAGACAATTGCTTAAAGAGGAACATAAGCAGGGATTTGAGCCCCTCCTCACCGATCTTGATCGGCGGGAAGCTAAACAAAGGAAGAAATTTGAGCGGGCACTTGATGTTTTTAAATCCGAAACATTAGGTGAGATCGAATCATGCCTGGGTCACGCCCTCGAAGGAGTTTCTGCACAGAGATACCTTTATGCAGGTCTTCAGTTGCTCTCGAACATGGAACATGATGTTCATGAAATCTTCCATAGCAGCACCAAAGAAAAGAGGTTGCATAACATCCGCACTAAGCTCAAGGATATCAATTACCTGAATAATATTTTCGACAGCAGCCTACCCATAGAAGATCAGATAAGAATACCTGTGGAGCGGCTGAGAGAACTGGGTGAGATCGCCGGATCATGGCATGACAGCCTGAATCTGGAGAAAAAAATAAAAAAGTTCATTCGCAAACATCCAGAGAATTCTGAAGTGCTACAGGCAGCAGTCAAAAAACTCTCTACCAGGAAGCAAGGGCTGTCTCAGGAATACGTCTGTATATTACTGAATGAGATGAAGATATGACCAGTTCCGGCTACCGGTTACCGGTCACCAGAAAGTAGGATTAGTCGAAGACAACAACAAATTATCGAAGTTTTTGATTCTTTAGATGCCTCTCCGCATCCCGTTTTGTTTTCTTTTCCAGGTTTTTTTTCAAGGCATCTGTCAGATCGACACCCGTTTGATTGGCGAGGCAGATCAGCACAAAGAGCACATCAGCAAATTCATCAGCAAGGTCTTTGTCATCCTCCCCTTCTTTAAAAGATTGTTCACCATATTTTCTGGCCATGATACGGGCTACTTCACCCACCTCTTCCATCAAGATGCTGGTGTTGGTCAGCTCGTTAAAATATCTCACTCCGGTGGTGTTGATCCATTGATCTATAATATTCTGTGCCTCTCTAATTGTCATGGCTGCTTTTTTTAATTCTTCAAAATCATTACCTTTAACTCCATCAAATATCCGAATAATTATTAATTTGCCCGCTATGTTGAACAAACCACCAAGAATAATTACACTCACTTCCGTATTGCTGTTTATCATCCTTTTCTTTTACGGAATCATCGTGGCAAAAGGCTTCCTGAGTACATTGATACTGGGAGTAATCTTCAGCTACTTAATTTTTCCACTGGTAACTTTTCTGGAGAAAAAGGCACATTTTCCGAGGGTCCTGGCCAATCTATTAAGCATACTACTTTTTCTGGGAATCCTCTCCCTGATCATGTTTCTCATATATAGAAATGTTGGACGAATCACACAGGATATGCCAGGCCTGGTTGCACAGGCACATAATAATATCGATCAGCTTGGGGAATTTATAGAAGGGACTTTCGGATACACCATTCATTCACAGAATACGCTCATCCATGAATCGGTCAACAATATGTTCAACACCTCGAGCAATTTCACACAATCTATTTTCAAAGGAACAACGAGCACACTCTTCACGCTTGGGCTGATGCCCGTCTTCATGTTTTACATGCTGTATTACAGGGATAAATTCTACAAATTTATCCTCATGGCAGTTCCAACAGAAAGGGAAGACGATACCGCTGATATCATCCGAAAGATCTCTCATGTAACGCCCAAGTATATCGGAGGAGTTTTTACCGTTGTGCTCATCCTCACCGTACTAAATTCAGTAGGTTTGTGGATCGTCGGTGTTAAATATGCCATACTATTTGGGATCATCTCTGCCCTTTTCAACCTGATCCCATATTTTGGCACATGGATAGGGGCCAGTATCCCTTTCACCTTTGCCTTGCTAACAGGAGAAACACCCCACCTGGCTTTTGGTGTTATTATATTGTTCGTGATCATACAGTTTACCGAGAATAACATCCTGACACCGAATATTACCGGCAGCTATGTAAATCTGAACCCCTTTATTACCATACTGCTGATCATTATTGGCGGAACAGTATGGGGCATTGTCGGAATGTTCGTTGTTGTGCCGATTGCAGCCATGCTCAAGATCGTTTTCGACCATTCGAAAAGCATGAAATCCGTTGGATACCTGATAGGCGCAGACATGGAGAACCGAAAAAAGGCAATCTGGCGGCAAAAACTCATCATAAAAAGCAAAAGAACGATATACAGGCGCTAGAGTCCTTGCCGAATAGATTATCTTTGGAGCATGCAAAAACATCCGAGTAGCACTTCCGGCAATACATTCAAGATCACTGCTAAAACAATTCTGGGCCTTGAAGAAGCCCTGGCAGAGGAGATACGTAAGCTAGGTGGCACCGATGTTGAAGTGATATATCGTGGTGTTCAATTTTCGGCTACAAAAGAAATTATGTATGCCTGCAATTATCAGTGCAGGACCGCCTTGCGCTTTCTGAAGCCTGAGTGGGAGTTCCCCTGTGCTGATGATACAGAACTTTACAATCAAAGCAAGAAGCTGCCATGGGACGAAATAATGGGGCTCGATAACACATTCGCTATCGACGGGGCGGTATTTAACTCCGGCATCACCCATTCCATGTATGCAGCCCTGAAAACAAAAGATGCCATTGCAGACTTTTTCAGGGAGAAGTTTGGAAGGCGACCATCCGTAGACACCGAAAATCCTGATGTACGCATCAATGTGCATATCAACCGTAATCACTGTACAATCTCTCTCGACAGTTCCGCCTCGTCCCTGCACCTCAGGGGATATAAAGTGGCTGCAGGTACTGCTCCGCTCAGCGAAGTGCTGGCTTCAGGACTGATCATACTCAGCGGATGGGATAAGGAGACAACTTTTGTGGATCCCATGTGTGGCTCGGGCACTTTTCTGACCGAGGCAGCCATGATAGCCGGCAACATCCCGGCAGGATATTACCGTAATGGCTTTGGCTTTGAAAAGTGGAAGGATTTTGATCCTGCATTATGGGAGACTATAAAAGAAAAAGCCGAAAAAGAGATCATTGAGCCTGATGTCAAGATCATTGGCGGCGATACGTCATCACTGGCTATGCGTGCGACCAGGAAAAATATCAGCAGTGCCGGCCTGGAAAAATTTATCAGCCTTACCCCTATTGCATTCGAGAAACTCAAGCGCCCACCCGGCAAAGTACATATGCTCCTTAACCCACCCTACGGGGAGAGGCTCAAATCAGAAGACATTATTGGCCTCTATAAAATGATTGGTGATACGCTGAAGCAAAACTATAAAGATTCAGAAGCCTGGATAATCGGTGGCGACCTGAAGGCCATGAAATTTATAGGCCTGCGCCCATCGAGAAAAATCATAGTCTTTAATGGTCCCATCGAATGTCGCTTCATGAAGTTTGAATTATACGAGGGAAGCCGGAAAACAAAATCGAATATTAAAGGATAATAATAAGGTACCACGTATTACGTAGCAGGTATTACGAAATAGAAAAACATCGTAATACGTAATACATAGTACGTAATACTTTTCATTAAATTTGCACTCCATTTACCATAAGCAATAATGAAACAGATTAAAAAAATAGCCGTTCTTACTTCGGGTGGTGATTCCCCGGGCATGAATGCAGCCATACGTGCTGTTGTGCGTACCGGAATCAATGAGGGTTTTGAGATGGTGGGCTCACTGAGGGGATACCATGGACTGATCAGTGGTGATATCGTGCCCTTGCACAGTCGTTCCGTTTCCAATATCATCCAGCGTGGCGGCACCATATTGAAATCCGCGCGCTGTAAAGCATTCTACGAAAAAGAAGGAAGGGAAAAAGCCCATTATAAAATGCAGGCCATGGGCATCGATGCCCTGGTGGTGATCGGAGGCGATGGTACCTTTACCGGGGCCAGGCTCTTTGGAAAAGAGTATGGTGTGCCCATCGTAGGATTGCCCGGAACCATCGATAACGACCTCTATGGAACAGATTATACGATCGGATACGATACTGCCATCAACACTGTAGTGGAAGCAGTTGATAAGCTCCGTGATACCGCTTCCTCACATGACCGCCTCTTCATTATCGAAGTAATGGGTCGTGATGCCGGGTATATCGCACTAACCAGTGGCATCGCCACAGGCGCAGAAATGATCCTGGTTCCGGAAAGCCCCACCTATATCGACGAGATGGTGTATGTGCTGGAAAAGGACTGGAAAAAGAATAAAACTTCAGGGATCATAATCGTTTCCGAAGGCGACGACTCCGGGGGTGCCATGGAGGTGCAAAAAGAGATCAACAATCGTTTTCCCGAATTCGAGACCAGGGTGTCGATCCTGGGACATATTCAGCGTGGTGGATCACCCACTGCCATGGACCGTGTGCTGGCCAGCCGGCTGGGGAATGCTGCTATCATGACCCTCAAAGACGGTGTTAGTGGAGTGATGGTGGGTATGGTAGATAATGAGATCGATCTCACTTCTTTCGAAAAGTCTATCAAGCATCATCAGCAAATCAACCTCGACTTGCTTGATATTGCACGCGTACTCGCCATTTAAGCTGCATTTTTCTTACTTTTATTGGCATGGAAAGAAAAACCCTTTTCGTGGATGTTATGCTGCCACTTCCTGTGAAGGGATTGTTTACCTATAGGGTTCCGTTCGAAAGCAATGACCATGTCTTTCCAGGCCAACGTGTTGCCGTACAATTCGGCCGTAAAAAATTATATACTGCCCTTGTCCGGCGGGTACACGAACGGGTCCCGGAAGGCTATACACCCAAATACATATTATCGATCCTCGACGAGCAGGCTATCGTAAATGATGTACAATACACCTTCTGGGACTGGATGTCGGGCTACTATATGTGTCATCCCGGCGAAATAATGAATGCCGCGCTGCCGTCGGCCTTCAAACTGGCCAGCGAGTCGAAGCTACGTCTGCACCCAGGCTTCCGGGTCGGAGATGCCGACTTGAATGAAAAAGAGGCTCTGGTGGCAGAAGCACTTACCAACAGGAGTACCTTATCCATCAAAGAGGCCTCAGATCTCACCGACCGCTTGAAGGTATTGCCCCTGGTCAACACACTCATCGAGAAGCAGGTGGTCATCCTGGAAGAAGAGATGAAAGACCAGTACAAACCACGGCGTGAAGAATATGTGCAGCTTGCCGGCGAATACCAGCAGGAAGAGGCCATCAGGGAAGTCTTCGACAAGCTCGAGAAACGGGCTTTCAAGCAGCTGCAGATACTGCTTGCCTATATCAACATTTCGCAGGATGAAGATGGCTATCCGGAGGTTAGCAAGGCAGCACTGCTAAAAATGGCTGATGCCAATCAGGCCCAGCTCAAAGAGCTTGTTAAGAAGGGCATTTTCAACATCAGTGAAAAGACTGTGAGCAGGCTCATTGAAAAAGAATCCTCTGAAAAGCCCGCTAACATCGTATTTAATGAGCACCAGCAAAAGGCTCTTGATCAGATAAAAAATGATTTCCGGGAAAAAGAGGTTTGTTTGTTGCATGGCGTGACATCCAGCGGTAAGACAGAGATCTATATCAACCTGATAGATGAGGCCCTCAGGCAGGGCAAGCAGGTGTTGTATCTCCTACCGGAGATAGCGCTGACAACACAGATCATAAACAGGCTTCAAAAATTCTTCGGTAAACAGGTTGGGGTATATCACTCCCGCTATAACGAACGGGAAAGGGTGGAGATCTGGAACAAGGTACTTGCCGATGAGCCGGAAAAGCAATACAACATTATCCTCGGAGCCCGCTCTTCCATCTTCCTGCCTTTCAGTAGGCTGGGACTGGTAATCGTTGATGAGGAACATGACCAGAGCTATAAGCAGTACGACCCGGCACCGCGCTATCATGCCCGTGATGCGGCCATATACCTGGCCAGCCTGCACAAAGCTAAAACCTTGCTGGGAACGGCCACGCCATCCTTCGAAAGCTACTATAATTCATCCGGCGGGAAGTACAGCCTGGTTGAATTGAATCACCGTTACCGCGGTATCCATATGCCGGAGATCATCATAGCCGACTTCAGGAAAGAACCCAGGAAAAAAGATTCGGAATCCCACTTCACTACACCGCTGCTCGACCATATCGAGGAGGCATTGAAAAACAAAGAACAGGTGATCCTCTTCCAGAATCGCAGGGGATTTTCACCGAGGCTGGAATGTGAGGTCTGCTCATGGATACCCATGTGTATCCGTTGCGACATCTCACTGACATACCACAAAAAGTCAGATCACCTGAGGTGTCATTACTGCGGCTACCACACCCAGGTGCCGGCCGAGTGCGATCATTGCGGCAGCAGCAGGGTGCTGATGCGGGGCTTTGGCACAGAAAAGGTAGAAGAGGAGCTGTCACTGATCTTCCCTGATGCCAGCATCCGCCGTATGGACCTGGATACCACCCGCAGCAAGCATGGCCACCAGAAGATTATCAATGCATTCGAAAAAAAGGAGATCGATGTGCTGGTCGGAACACAAATGGTGACCAAAGGCTTAGACTTCGACCATGTAAGTATTGTGGGTATCATGAATGCTGACAATATGCTCAACTTTCCCGATTTCCGGTCTTTCGAACGCAGCTTCCAGATGATGTCGCAGGTGGCAGGCCGTGCTGGAAGGAAAAATAAGCGGGGAAAGGTTATTATCCAAACCTACAACCCCAAACATGAGGTGATCTTAGATGTGGTCGAGGGCAAGTTTAAGGAGCTCTATGCCAGACAGATGTCGGAGCGGAACAGTTTTCACTACCCACCCTATTACAGATTGATACAGGTACGTGTTCTGAATAAAGATTATCGTGTGCTAAATGAAGCTGCAAAGGTGCTTGCCGTGCAGTTACGAAGCATCTTTCCCGGCAAGGTACTCGGCCCTGAATATCCACTGGTATCACGCATCAAAAACCAGTACATAAAACAGATACTTATCAAAGCCAGCCGCACAGAATCAGTGGGTGCTTTGAAAAAAGAGCTACAGCTGCATCTTGATGATTTTACCTCTTTGAAAGCGTTTAAAAGTGTACGTGTACGTATTGATGTAGACCCCCGATAGAAGTCTGAAGTCTGAACTTTGAAGTTATTTTCGTCCGCCACCGGGCCTTTTGCCGGAGCCGCCACCCATCTTCTGCATTACCTCAGGATGTTCCTTCATATATTTCATCCGTTCTTCCTGGGTCATGTTCATGAGCATCTCACGGAGCTCTTCCTGGGTCATTTCCTCTTTCTTCGGGGCTTTTCCTTTATCCTTCTGATCAAGCCTTTTGCAATGGTTGACGATTGCTGTATCCAGCGGTGTAACATCATATTCTATTACTCCTTCAGGCGGTACAAGGTAAACATCATCACCTTTTTCCAGACCGGCACGAATGATGATCTCATTCTCATTGGATTTGCCCAGGATCACCTGTTGCTTATTCCATCCTTTATAAACATAGGATAAGCTGTCGTTGCTGTGAATACACTCAATAGGAATAAATAGCACGCTGTCAATTATATCCGTAATGATCATATTCTTGGTGGTCATGGCAGGGCGCAGGATGGAATCTGATTCAGTCACTTCTATGATCACCTCAAAAACTTTTGCATTTGAGTTCCTCAACTGTTCACCGATATTGGCTACTTCTGAAACCTCGCCACTATATTCTTTGTCAGGGAAAGCATCTACACCGATTTTCACCGCTTGGCCTACTTTCACTTTGCTAATGTCGATCTCGTTCACGTAGGTCCTCGATTTCATCTCTGTCAGATCAGGGAGCTCCGCCACAATAGGGTCCCAGGCACCTACATTGGCACCTATACCCATCTTTTGTCCGTTCCAGTCGCGGCGATAGATCACCATCCCTCCCTTGGGAGCATAAATGGTGAACTGATCCAGCAGGTTAACCATTTCCTGGTACTCATTCTTGGCTTTCCTGAGCTTGGTGTTCACCTCAGCCATATTGGCCCTTGCCTTCTCAAGTTTCAGGTCATAGTTTTCTTCTGCCTGCTCATATGCACGCTGTGCCTTATCAAGATCGATCTTGGCCTGACGCTGTGTGGCAGGAGGTTCATAGATCGATTGGTCAACAGTGATCTGTCGTTCTTCGAGATTGTACACCAGGTTCACCAGTTCATCCCGTGCATTTCTCAGATCCATGGTTGTATCGAGCTGATTCTGGGTAAATTGTGTTTGCAGGGTCTCGAGATCGAGTTCCCTGTCTTTCAGGCGGCCGGTAAGCTCAGACCTGTCGAGGGTAGCTACATAATCCCCTGAATCTATCACGGTACCATCAGGAATAATATCCTCGATCTTCATGTTCCAGATCCTGAAATTCCTGACACCCATTGGTCCCATGATCTTTTCAGAGTTTTTGGCTTCCAATTCCCCTGATGTGGACACCTGGATCTCAAACGTTCCTGATTTCACCTGGATTTCGATGGTTTCTACTGTGGATTTACTCGATCCAGAAAATACATAAAGCAGTATCAGAACAAGTGCGATTACTGCAGCGGCAATATATATCCGGTATTTTTTCATGATTTAATTGGTTATTTATTCGTCATTTCTTCAATGATCTTTTCAACACTGATGCCTTCAGCCTCAGCTTTATAATTTCTTACAATGCGATGTCTGAGTACTGATACAGCGACGGCATTCACATCTTCGATATCGGGTGAATATTTCCCGTGTATGGCTGCATGGCACTTTGCACCCAGGATCATGTATTGTGATGCCCTCGGCCCTGCGCCCCAGTTCAGGTAATCATTCGCCATGGGGTGGGCCATTTTCGTCGCAGGCCTTGTCATGGATGCCAGTTTAACGGCATATTCATAAACATTATCTGCCAGGGGGATCTTCCTTACCAGGTCCTGGAAAAAGGTGATCTCCTCCGCAGTCAACACCATCGTCGGCTCATCCATCTCTTTGAACGTAGTATTTTTTACCACATCCACCTCTTCCTCGAAGGAGGGATAATCAAGCCAGATGTTAAACATGAATCTGTCGAGCTGTGCTTCCGGTAAAGGGTATGTGCCCTCCTGCTCGATCGGGTTCTGTGTTGCCAACACAAAAAATGGTTCACTCAGCTTATAGTTTTTCCCGGCTACGGTGATAGCCTTTTCCTGCATGGCTTCCAGTAGGGCAGCCTGTGTTTTGGGAGGAGTTCTGTTGATCTCATCTGCCAGGATTATATTTGCAAATACAGGTCCCTGCACAAATCTGAAAGCCCTGTTCTCATCCAGGATCTCAGTCCCGATAATATCGGAGGGCATCAGGTCGGGGGTAAACTGTATCCTGTTATAGCTTAATCCAAGTGCTTTGGAGATGGTATTTACAAGCAATGTCTTGGCCAGGCCGGGAACACCCACCAGGAGTGCATGCCCGCGGCTGAAGATAGAGATGATCACTTTCTCGATCACGTCATCCTGTCCAACGATCACCTTGCCGATCTCTGCTTTCAGCACGCCATATTTCTCAACAAGGGCATCTACCGCCTCGACATCTGATTTATACAGGTCTTTCATATTTTCTTTAAAATTTTTCAGGCTATTGATCAATCGCGGAAAACCAGTCAAACTCAAATTCGCATTGCCTGAACTTATCAGTGATCTTAATGTAGGTCTTCTGTGCTTTTTTTGCGATCCACTCCTGGAAGGCTTCCGCTTTTTTCTCTTCAAGGGCCCATTGCTGAATCAGGTCATAATCTTCCTGCATATTAGCCCGGTGAGGCAGGGTCCTTGTCTTCAGGTATAGCAGGCGGTATGCCTGTCTGCCATCTTCCGCCTCCATGATAACCGGTTTAGACACCTCTCCTTCCTGCAACTTATCAATCACGAAAGATACCTGAGGATCAAGCTGTGACATTTCAAAATTTGAGGTACCTGTCATGGGATTTATCAGCAATCCGCCACTGTTTTTGTTATCTGCATCGGAATACTCCAGTACGGCCTCCTCAAAGCTCAGTGAGTCGATCTTGACCAGATTGGATACTGTATCCAGGTAAGCTTTAGCCATGGCAAGGTCGATGGGTGATACCTTGGTTTTCAGCAGGATATGCCTTACATTCACATATTCACCTTTTCTTTCGATCAGCTGGATAATATGAAAACCTGCCTGAGTCTCCACGATTTCCGACACTTCATCTCCTTCCAGTTTAAAAGCAATGGCTTCAAATTCCTTATACAGTTCTCCCCTGCCATAAAATCCCAGTTCACCGCCCTTCTTGGCTGAGCCCGGGTCCTCGGAATAAAGGATGGCCAGGGTGGCAAAGCTTTCTCCCGCTATCACACGCTCGCGTAAGCCGCGTAGCCTATCTTTGATGGCCAGCTTCTGTTCCAGGCTGATTGGCGGAGTGCGGACAATCTCAGAAATCTCCACAGTTGAGTTCACTAACGGAATACTGTCGGTGGGGATACCCCTGAAAAATGATTTTACCTCCGATGGGGTTACAGTAACATCCAACACAATGGTGCTTTGTGCCTGCTCCACCTTGAGTTGATTTTCTATATCACTACGGAACTCATCTTTGAACTCCTCAATGGATTTCCCATAATACTCTTCGAAGCGCTCGCGCGATCCCAGCTGTGAAATGAAATAACGCAGCCGCTGATCCATTGTCTGCTCAATCTGTAGGTCAGAAATCACAATGGAATCGACCTCCGCCTGGTTGAGGAGCAATTTCTGAAATAGCAAGCTCTCCAGCATCTGGCAACGTACAGAGCTTCCACCGCCGATAATACCGCTTTGCATACGATACTGGTAATACTGGTTCTCGATATCTGATTCGAGGATAATATTTTTCCCAACGACCGCAACGACCTGGTCGATAACAACCTCTTCTTGCGCAAAAATAAATAGCGGCAACGCCAGGATGAACAGGGCGATGAGCAGGGTACGGGTTTTCATATATTTACTTCTTGTATTCTATAAACAATTATAGAAAGTGATTATTGTCTTATTAAAAAATCTCAACCTGATTATGTTCAATTGCATCCTGTAAAACAGTTTGCCGCATATTCCTGATCAGGTCCTTTTTCCTCTTGTTCAAAATGATCTTTTTGACCACCTCTTCAACAAATTGTACCGGGGGCACACTGTCGACCGGCTTATAGTCGCGCACATATACCATGTAGATAAATACTGAATCCTTCACTTCCAGATAGCGACGGTTTGCATTAAAATCGCGATAATCATACGATTCGACCGGCAGAATCTCCGTCACCTCATCCAGCTCAAGCCAATGGTCATCCATAATGCTGAACGACACAGCATACTTGCTGCTATACAATGCCAATGAGTCCATTTCCTCAGGAACTTCCGAGCGGACATATTGTCTAAACTTCCTGATCGCCGGCGAATCCTGATGCAATACGAGGTATTGCAAGTCCAGGATATCTTCTCTCAACTTGAAGTTTTTTTTCTGGCGGTCATAGTATTCAAGGATGGCCTCCATGGAGATATTCGTGTCCAGTTCCTGCCTGACCAGCATCTTCTCATATTCGAAGATGATCAGGCTGTTCCTGTATTCCTCTAGCCTGTTAGAAAAATCCTGGTACTCCTCAGGCAGGTTCTCTTCAGCTTTCCGCACGATCAGTTCCTTGTCGACCCAGTTTTGTATAAAGGCTCTCACGGCGGTGAGGCTGTCACGTGCTGAAGCACCCTGAGGGATCACTCCTTCCAGATCGGAAGCATAGAGGTATTTATCATAAACCCGCACCAGTACTTCCCCGGAGCCGGAGGTCCCGGCAGGTGTACAGGCGAGCATCCACACTGTCATAAAAAGGACAGCGAGGCCACTGATGTTTTTGTTAATCAATATCGTCGAGCACCTCTTCATGCACAGTTAAGGTGTATTTTTCTTTCAGGGCACGGATCCATTGTTCTTCAAGATAATTCTGATAATCCGAGGTCACCATGCCTCTGCCTTCATCCAGTGACTTGACTTCAGGCCCCCTGACGTCGTTTATACGGGCAAAAACAATAGAGTTCTCGTCATGTGAGCGGCCATCATAGAGCTCATTGAAATCATGCAATGGGTAATTTTCCGTCATTCCTTTCTTCCAATCGATCACTTCTACAAAGCCATTATCATTCTTGGAGAACAGTCCGCTGATAACGAAAATTCCATTCATGGTATCCAGGCCGATGTCCTGCAGGCTTTTATTACCGGCCTTATCGATCATCGCCCTGATCTCTTCCTCAACGGCAGGATCATTCACGATAACGATATCAGCATCCAGCCTTTCAGCCCACATGTATTTTTCATTATTGGCTTCATAGAAATTTTTAAGTCCTGTAGTATCCCTGACAGCTTTGCTCCACACCTTCTCATCGGTAAGGTTAAAGAGCAGTATGCCATCACGGTATTCCTGCATCAGCATCCGGAACTCAGGATGTTTCTCTTCCAGGGTAGCATCTTTCAGGGCAATGCACTTATCATTCTTATAATCCTTGTATTGATTGTAGAAAAAGATTTCCAGGCTGGTATTTCCCCGCCTGCTCTGCAGTGGTGCCAGGTAAGATGCAAAATCATATTGAGTATATTTTTTACCTCCCAGGGTAAATATCTTCTTATGCATACCTTCCACCTTATCGGCACTCCACTCACGATTATAAAAAGATGAGTCGATGGCAAGCAGTAAGGCCTGGAGGTTTTCCGGATGCTCTTCGAACTTGTTCTCCGACTGTATCCGTTTGATCACGCTTTCCTTGCTTTTCTGAGCACGCGAATCTCTGGTCATCCTTCTGTTCAGTTCATTTAGCTCGCTGGCATAATCCCCCGGGCGATCCCGTTGGATCAGTTTTAGAATATGCCATCCGAAAGATGTAAGTACAGGCAGTGAAATGTCACCGGTGTCCTGCAGTTCTTCCACGGCTTCGATAAATTCAGGTACCATACGGTTACAACCAAAAGCCGGGAGCACTCCGCCTTTTTCCTTCGACCCACGGTCATCGGAAAACTGTAGTACCATCTGCTCAAATTTATGACCCTCCATAATGCGATTGTACAGCTGCAGTGTTTCTTGTTCCAGCCTTACTGAATCAGCTTTCCCGGCATTCTTGGGCATCGCCTTGTAGAGATGGGCAACAGTAGCCTTTCCCAGGGCGGGTTGTTTATTGGAGACTTTGATGATATGATAACCAAAAGAGGTCCTTATTGGCATTGATACCTCGCCCACCGGGGTACTGTATGCGGCGGTTTCGAAAGGATACACCATGTCAAAGACTGTAAAGTAACCCAGGTCACCACCATTGCCTTTGCGTATCTGTCCCTGTGCTTCGCGATCGCGGGCAGAAGGATCTTCTGAAACTTCAGCAGCAACTTTTGCAAAGTCTTCACCATTGATGAGCCTTTCCCTTACTGTCATTATTTTTTTATACGCCAGGGCTGTGTCTTCCGGCAGGGCATTTTCTTCAACCTTGATCAGGATATGGCTTGCCCTGACATCAATCATCAGTCGTTCATAGGCTTCCTGGAGCAATTCATCGCTCACTTCCTGGTCGTTGAAGTATGGCTCAGCCAACTGTTGGCGGTATCCTGCCAGCTCCTCTACAAAGCCTGCGGCGGTGTCCATACCAAGATCGCGGGCCTCTTTCACCTTCAGGCGGAAGTTGACATACAAATCCAGATAGTCATTCATGGATTTTTTATCTGAAAGGTCTGTATCAACATTATTTTTGCTGTAGACATTCAGGAATTCGGAGACTGTGATCTCTTCATCATCTATGGTAATCAACACGCGTGTGTCTTCTTTCTGTGCATATACTGATGCCGTTATGAACATCACAAGGATCAATACCCAAATCTTCATTGCTACTCTTTTCATCTTTTGATACTTTGAATATTTTATGGTTTAACTTATCTGCTATAGTTTGGTGCTTCTTTGGTAATGGTAATGTCGTGCGGGTGGCTTTCAATAGCACCGGCAGCTGTGATCCTGAGGAAGCGGGCCTTCCACAGGTCATCGATGTTTGATGCTCCTGCATATCCCATACCGGCACGCAGGCCACCCACCATCTGATGGATCACTTCTGTGAGCAAGCCTTTATAAGGAACACGTCCAACAATACCTTCGGGAACCAGTTTTTTGATATCTTCTTCCACATCCTGGAAATAACGGTCTTTAGACCCTTTTTCCATGGATTCCATTGAACCCATGCCACGGTAGGTTTTAAATTTACGGCTTTCGTAGATGATGGTCTCACCCGGTGACTCATCCACACCTGCAAAAAGTGATCCTGCCATGATAGTGCTTGCTCCGGCAACGAGGGCTTTAACGATATCTCCTGTATAGCGGATACCACCATCGGCGATCACCGGGATGCCACTTCCTTTCAGCGCCTGGGCCACATTATACACAGCACTCAGCTGTGGTACGCCAATGCCTGCAATGATGCGGGTAGTACATATTGAACCCGGTCCTATCCCTACTTTTACAGCATCAACGCCTGCATCTTTCAGGGCGAGGGCAGCCTCAGCAGTTGCCACATTCCCAACCACCAGGTCGATTCCTTTGAATTTCGATTTTACCAGTTTGGCCATATTAAGTACGCCAATATGATGTCCGTGGGCAGTATCGATCACGACCGCATCCACACCGGCATCTACTAATGCAGCAACGCGATCTGGGGTGTCTTGGGTGATACCAACAGCCGCAGCAGCGCGAAGCCGACCCCTGTCATCTTTATAAGCATTCGGTTTAGATTTGATCTTGATCACATCTTTGTAGGTGATCAGCCCAACCAGCCTGTTGCTCTTGTCAACAACAGGGAGTTTCTCTATTCTGTGCTCCTGTAAAATGTCGGCAGCTTTCTCAAAGTCGATGAACTCCGTAACCGTAATAAGATTTTCGCTGGTCATAAGTTCCACGATCGGACGATCGGGATTATTCTCGAATCGCAGGTCACGGTTGGTTACGATACCCACCAGCTCCTTTTTATTATTTACCACAGGAATGCCACCGATACTATATTCTTGCATGATATGACGGGCATCTTTAACAAGGCCATCCTCTTTCAGGGTGATCGGATCGAGGATCATGCCGTTTTCTGCTCTTTTTACCTTCCTCACCTCATTGGCCTGGTCTTCAATACTCATATTTTTATGTAAGACTCCGATCCCTCCTTCCTGGGCAATGGCAATGGCCATTTTTGCCTCTGTAACGGTATCCATTGCTGCCGAAACGATGGGTATGTTCAGTTGTATATTCCTTGAAAAATATGTAGTAATGTCCACATCCCTTGGGAGTACGGTTGAATGTGCGGGAAGTACCAGCACATCATCATAGGTCAGGCCTTCACCGGCGAACTTGTCAAAATCTTGAACCATGGTATGAGTTTTTGACCTGCAAAGGTATTAAAAAATGCCATACTCATTATTAATAAATGTTAATGATAATAAGGAATAAGTCGGGAATTCGGAGATCGGAGTTTGGAGTGTCCGGGGAAAATTAGATTGAATTGATGAAAGGCCCGGTGGTGTTCACTTTTGCTGACATTTGAGTAAAGGAGGGCTTGGGAAAACATTCTAGGCAGGAGGCCCCTCGTCTATGTTATTCCCTTTGGTCATGAGCTCCCTTCGGTCGGTTCGCTCGGGGTGACAGATCATTAATTTACTAACTTGGAGTTCAGAGTTTGGAGTTTATTCAGATTTAGCGGATCAGAACAAAGGAAGTCTTGAGGGTATCTGTTTTCCCATTGGCGGAGCGGTAATTCAGGACACAAACATAAACCCCTGCCGGGGCATCTCCACCCTTAAAGGTACCATCCCATCCCTGTCCGAAATCATCGCTGAAAAAGATCAGCTCACCCCAGCGGTTATACACCTCCAGCCGGTAATCACTGAAATCGGCAAAATTACCCACAGGCTTGAATACAGGATTTTGCCCACCGGGCCGGAAGGCATTTGGCAGGTAGAGGTTTGGCGTATATTCAAAAAATATCTCGTTAGACCAGCTGGTCATACTTGCATTATCATCATTTTGAGCCCTGACAATATATCTGACAAGACTGAAGTCTCCCGGCACAGATAAAATATCATCCTCATAAGTGTGTGTACTCCCATCCAGCAATGCAATAGCTTCGAGGTTTCCATCGTCATTTACGGCACGATACAGCTCATAAGCATTTACCACATCAGGCCAGCCTTCGAAGGCATTCCAATCGAGTGTATTTACCTGCCCTGACTGTTCTCCTTCCAGGAAGATGGTGCGCATGTGATCGGATTCCAGGACTTCATTCCCGCAGCTGTCGGTAATGGATGTGTAGTAATAATAACTCATGCTGTTGACATCAGCTGTCAGGTCATCGTAATAGGCTACCGCCTGACCCTGCAATGGCATCTCGTCAAGAAGCTCCCAGGGACCAGAAGAACTCTCTGAGCGATAGATGTTTACATATGGAACGCTAGATTGTGTATCCGGCAGTAAAACAAGGCTTGCAAACTCACTGTTTTCGATGCTTGCATTTTCCATCTGGTTGTCTACAGGCCGTTGGTATGCCCAGGTGGCTGCTCCCTTGATGCAAGAGGAGGACGTCACCGTATATCCGTTGCTGAAGGCACGTATGAAATAATTGTACGTACGTCCGGGTTCCAATCCACTATGCTCATACTCCGTAACACTTGCATCCACGATTTCATGTAGCTGAAAGTTGCCCCCATCAATACTCATATATATGCGATAACCTTCAAGTTCAGGGTACATATTGATGTAAGGGGTCCAGGTCAGCGTATTGACCATGGTGCATGGATCGAAATCACAATCGTAAAGAAGTATGGTCCGCTGGGGAATATCATAGGTCCCCGGGCCGGTATTCCCGCAGCTGTCTTCAGCGGCTATGGCATAGGCCCTGTTCTCGATGCACGGGTCGAAGGAATTGTCGATATAGGAAGTCGTGTTACGCCCGAAAACCGTATCATAAATATCTGTAATATCGTCCAGATCGTGATAAATGAAATACTTATCTGCATCTCCTGCCGTACTGGGCGACCAGCCGAGAATGACTTCACCTGTCTGCTGATCAATGCTTACTGAATCATGCCTTGGCATGGGTGGGGCATCCAGGTCTCCGAGTACATCGTAAGTCGTATTGGATGCTGAACGGCATGCATTGCTGCTTTCAATGATTATCCTGAAATAAACTCCGCTGGCACAAATATTCGTAGCAAGGGCATATTGTATGTCAGTGGTTGAATCAAGCACCACAAATGTGGGATGTATAGTGTTGTGCATATGTATTTTATACATCGTTTCAGAACCTACAGGCAAAGGGGTACTAACAGCATTCCACTCCAATAAAATTATCTCAGGCTCATTGCTGACAATGGATAGCGTAAGATGTATTGTGCTCAGGGTTTCAGAAACGATATCGCCCAGAGTAGCAGTACTGGTAATAATATAGTAGTCTACTGATTGCGTATTACCAACAACTCTGTTATCAAGATACTCGGTATTATTATAATTTGTTTCGCCATGTATCGGGACAAAACCTCCGGGAGGCACCCTGCTGTATATCTGGTAGGAAACAAATTCTGCCTGTGAGCATGGAGGAGACCAGAATATCTGAACCCTTCCTTCATCGGTCACCTCCAGGCAATTAAAGTATTGCCCCTTCATTTCAGTGTTCAGAATGAGGGTTAGGGGAAGAAACAATATGAAGCGAATCCAGTTTGGCATTGCCTAGTTAACGTATTTTGTAAAGGTAAATTATTTATAAATAAAATGTGCAGGGTTTTGAGGAGCGGGGATCGGGGATCGAAAGTCTTCCAATCCCCATCGGCTATAGCCCATCGTCCACACACCACACACCACACACCACATACCACATACCACTTACCGATATTCTTCACCTATCTAATTGAATTGAACCATATTTCTATTAATTTTGCAATTCCAAATTAAAACAACAACATCATGGAAAGAGACAAGGCAGTATTCGACATTATCAAAAAAGAACAGGACAGGCAGCGATTTGGTATCGAGTTAATCGCTTCAGAGAATTTTGTTAGCGACCAGGTGCTGGAAGCACTGGGTTCGGTGATGACCAACAAATATGCTGAAGGCTATCCCGGTAAAAGGTATTATGGCGGATGCCAGTTTGTTGATGAGACCGAGCAGCTGGCCATCGACCGTGCCAAAGAACTTTTTGGAGCAGCGTACGCCAATGTTCAACCACATTCCGGTGCACAGGCTAATATGGCCGTGTTCCTGGCATGCCTGAAACCGGGTGATAAATTCCTCGGCCTTGACCTCTCACATGGGGGACACCTTTCACATGGTTCTTCAGTAAACAGCTCAGGCATACTCTATAATCCTGTTGCCTATGGTGTTGATGAAGAAACAGGCACCGTTAATTACGACAAGATGGAAGAAATCGCCCTGAAGGAGAAGCCAAAGCTTATCCTTGCAGGAGCCTCTGCCTATTCCCGTGATTGGGATTTCGAACGCATGCGTGATATTGCCGACCAGGTTGGTGCCCTCCTTATGGCTGATATAGCGCATCCGGCAGGCCTGATCGCAAAAGGTGTTTTGAATGACCCTATTCCTCATTGTCACGTGGTAACCACGACCACACATAAAACCCTGCGCGGACCGCGCGGCGGGATGATACTCATGGGGGAAGACTTCGAAAACCCATGGGGCCTCACTACGCCAAAGGGTGTTGTGAAACCCATGTCGACCGTACTTAACTCAGCCGTTTTCCCCGGCATACAGGGCGGACCACTGGAACACGTGATCGCTTCCAAAGCTGTTGCCTACGCTGAAGCACTTACCGACGGGTATTTCGAATATATCCTCCAGGTAAAAAAGAATGCAGATGTGATGGGTAAAGCTTTTGTCGACCGTGGATACAATGTTATCTCCGGCGGAACCGATAACCACCTGATGCTCATCGATCTGCGCACTAAATTCCCCGATATCACAGGAAAGATAGTTGAAAATACGCTTGTACAAGCCGATATCACCGTGAATAAAAACATGGTGCCTTTCGACAGCCGTTCACCCTTCCAGACTTCAGGTCTGCGTGTGGGCACACCGGCCATCACTACCAGGGGACTGAAAGAAGAACATATGGAACCCATCGTGAACATGATCGATGAGGTGATCAACAACTACGAAGACGAGAAAGTCATAATTGCTACCCGCGACAAGGTGAACAAGATGATGGGAGATTTTCCAATCTTTGATTGGTAGAGCTTTGGGGTGCGGGGTTCAGCATTTCTGTTTCTCGTTACTCATTTTATTCTTCAATTTCCTTGCTGTCTGAATCATCGCTTAAACCTTTTGCAGTTTTGTTGGTAATTACTTTTTTGCCCGTAGTTTCTTCTAATTTGACACGAGCTGCTTTAGCAACTTCACCACCTTTTTGAGCAACAGACTTGTTTTCTTTAAAGTTTTTCGGTTCTTTTTTTTTAGAGATTTCGGTTGTAGAAGCTTCTGCCAACATATTCAATACAAGCTCTAAATTACTCATATTATCCCTGAGGTTTTCCTTCTTCAGATTTTTCAATTTTTTGTATTTTTTAATTGACAAACCTGTCCAGGCTTTGGTAATTTCATCTGTAAGTATTGCGTATTCCAATCCTTTTTTAACTCCTCTTAGTTCCCATTCGTCAGTAAGCTCTTTTCTTACCTCTATGCTTTTGAGTCTTTGGTTAATCCATTTTTCAGAATAACCTTTTTTCAAGTATGTTTCCATTGCACGGTCAAAAGCAAGTTCTGGGTTTTCAGTCTCATCAATTCTTTCAGCACCTACTTTTGCCAACCACCTTTTGAATGGCTCTGCCTTGGGAGAAGGAATAGATTGAATGATACGAAATAAACCCTCTGTATCTGCTGCCTGTATTTTACGCATTTTCCCATCTGCAGCTATCATTTCAAGCGGGGTACAAATTGTACCCCAGTTGGAATTTAATTCATTATCACGACTTCTTACTCGTTTAATGTATTGCTTTACATCCTTACTATCTGTCAAAATCTGAACAACATCTTGTACAGAAAAGTACCACTTTTCTTGTTTGTCATCCCAATGAGTACGAACTGTTTGGTCTTGAAATAGTTTTATTGCATTCTCTTTTTTCATTTGTCTTAACTTTGATTCATTTTTATATGCACCGCAATGGCAAGCATAATGGACTCCCGCTTGCGTTTGTGGCGGGACAGGATAGGGTACATTCTGCATTTTTACTCATTAACAAATATACCAATTCCCCAGATATTTATTAAAAGTGATTAAGAAATCAATAACACCTCACAAACTGACTCCATGAATACGTATCTTTAGCATCAAAACAGCATACAAGCAAGTTAGTGTTTTTGCCAAAAAGTAGTGCAAAATTGAAATAGCAACCAATAAAATCAAACATTATGTATTTATTTTTTGACACCGAGACAACAGGATTACCAAGAAATTGGAAAGCACCTGTGACAGATTTAAACAATTGGCCAAGACTTGTACAATTAGCTTTTTTGTACTATGACAAAAATGGCAATAAAATTTCAGGTGGAGATTTTATTATTAAACCAGAAGGATTCTCCATTCCAGCAGACGCTTCGCGTATTCACGGAATTTCAACAGAAAGAGCACTTAATGAAGGTAAATCATTGACATCTGTTCTGCAAAACTTTCAATCTTTAATAAGTCAAGCCACAGTTCTTGTCGCTCACAATATAAGTTTTGATGAAAAAATAGTTGGAGCAGAATTTTTAAGAGCAGGTATGCAAAATTCAATACCTTCAAAAAGAAAAATTTGCACAATGGAAAGTACGACAAATTTTTGTGCTATTGACGGCCCTTATGGTTACAAATGGCCTAAATTATCAGAATTACATTACAAATTATTCAGAACTGGATTTGATGAAGCACACAATGCTGCTGTGGATATAACAGCTACGGCCAAATGCTTTTGGGAGTTAAAAAGAATTGGGGAAATATAACACATGAAAACCCTCTACATCGTCCGGCATGCTAAATCATCATGGGACCATCCCGGCCTCGGTGACGATGAGCGTCCTTTGTTGCAAAAAGGGGTGAAAAGAACCCTTAAAATTGCTCGTTTCCTGAAAGAAAAGAATGTACTTCCTGATCTTCTAATCACGAGCTTTGCAGTCAGGGCACATGAAACGGCCCGGATCATTGCCAATTTTATCGGATACCCGGAAGACAAGATCCTTGTTACAACAAAACTGTATCACGCGAGCACTGATGTCATTTATGACGAGCTATTCTCGCTTAGTGATGCTACCGAAAGCGTGATGCTGTTTGGGCACAATCCTATTTTTACTTCTTTCGCCAATCATTTCCTGGATGAAAAGATCGAATGGCTACCCACCTCAGGAGTCGTATCGATCACCTTCGAAACGGATAAATGGACTGATATTTCCCTGGCTCATCACAAGATTAATTTTGTGGTGGTTCCTAAGGATCTGTAAGCCCTGAACAAAGCCGGGTTTAGCAGATTTAGGGGTAATTTCATACCTTTACATTCCTTTTATTAAGCACCCTGTATAGAATATGGCACTCAAAAAATCAAAATTTATCAACCGTGAGATCAGCTGGCTCGATTTTAATGAGCGCGTGCTGCAGGAGGCGATGGACCCTACCACTCCCCTCATAGACAGGATCAAATTCCTTGGCATATATTCCAATAACAGGGATGAATTTTTCAGGGTCAGGGTGGCCACGCAGCGCAGGGTGCTGAACTATGAACTCAAGAATGAGATCAGGGGTACGCATACCGCAGATATACTGGAAGAGATCACCAATATTGTTGAGAAGCAGGAGGTGAAATTCAATCAAACCTGGGAAGAGATCAAGGACAGGATGGAAGAAGAAAATATTCACCTGCTCGACGAAGACAGTTTGAATAAAGTACAGGGCGAATTTGTACATCGCTTTTTCATGGATAGGGTCAGGCCCATCCTTTTTCCATTGATGATCGACAATTACACCGACCTTAATTCCCTGAAAGATGCCACCATTCATCTGGCCATCGACCTTAAAAGCAATAAGAATCCTGAACAGCGAAAATTTGCCCTGATTGCTGTTCCTACCGATAAAATTTCCAGGTTTATCATCCTGCCCCAGGAAGAAAATAAAAAGTACCTCATTCTTCTTGATGATGTGATTCGCTATTGCATGAGCGATATCTTTTCTTTTTTCGGCTTTGACTCATTCCAGGCCTACACCATCAAGTTTACCCGCGATGCAGAAATGGACATCGACAATGATGTTTCAAAGAGTTTCCTGGAGCTGATGAGCGAAAGTGTGAAGCAGCGTAAGAAGGGAGAGCCCGTCCGCTTCGTGTATGACGAAAAAATTCCTGAAGCCCTTTTAAAGCTGCTGTTCAAGAAGTTCAATATCAAGAAAAGGGATAATGTGAGAGCCGGCGGGCGATACCATAATTTCAAAGATTTCATGGGCTTCCCTGATATGGGCAGATCAGATCTCCGTTACCCACCGTCACCTCCACTCCCTCACCCGGAGCTACCTCCCAACAAGAGCATTATTGATGTGATCAGGGAGAAGGACATCATGCTGCATTATCCGTACCAGTCGTTCCAGTACATCATCGACCTATTGCGGGAAGCTTCCATCGACCCCCAGGTGAGGGCGATAAAGATGACCTTTTACCGCGCAGCGGAAGGCTCCGGCGTAATGAATGCATTGATCAATGCAGCCCGAAACGGCAAGCAGGTAACAGTATTCATGGAGCTGCAGGCGCGTTTCGATGAGGAAGCCAACATTTATTGGACCAACCGTTTGCAGGAAGAAGGCGTAAAGCTAATACAAACCATCCCCGGCTTTAAAGTCCATAGCAAGCTGCTGCAGATACGCAGAAATGAGAATGGCAAAAATGTGTATTACGCCAACATCAGCACAGGGAATTTCAACGAATCAACGGCCAGGGTATACGCTGATGACAGCCTGCTAACGGGAAACCAGGCCATCACCACTGAGGTGAACAAGGTATTCCATCTCTTCGAGTCGAAATTTATAATGCCCACCTTCGACAACCTGATCGTGGCACCTTTCAACATCCGTGACTTTTTTGTTGAGATGCTCGACAATGAGATCAAAAATGCCGCCGAAGGCAAAGAAGCCTGGGCCATCTTGAAGATGAACAGCATTTCGGACAAGAAGATCGCCCGCAAGGTTTACGAAGCAGCAAAAGCGGGTGTCGACATGAAAATGATCGCCAGGGGTATCTGCATCCTTGATCCGGGCGACCCCGAGATATTTGAAGAGCTGGAGGCATTCAGCATCGTCGACAAATACCTGGAACACTCACGGGTATTCATATTCTGTAATGGAGGCGAAACTAAATACTACATTGCATCTGCCGACTGGATGCCACGCAACTTCGATCATCGTGTTGAGGTGGTCTGCCCCATCCTTGACAAAGGCATACAGCAGGAACTTATGGACATGATGCAGATCCAGCTAAAGGACAATACACAGTCGAGGTACCTGCGTCGATCAAACATGAATGAGTACAGAAAAACAGATGATGCCACCCCTCACCGGGCGCAGTTTGAGATCTACGATTACTTCAAAGCAAAGCTTTAGAGTTTTGAGTGTTGAGTTTTGAGTGTTGGATGATTTACTTCTTCTATCATCTCTCTTCTTCTCCTTTTCAGTCGTATAATATCCTTAGAACCAGGTTCCAAAAACCCAGAGTCAGAGCCAAAGTATTAGTGTGACATTTTCATGTTTTTGGTATTATACTAAAGAAGGTTAAGAAAATTCATAACTTTACTTTGCATTGTTTAAGACATAGTTTTGCGACGCATTTACTGGAAGGAGGTACTGACATACGGTATATTCAAGTGCTGTTGGGACATAAATCTTCCAGGACAACTGAGATTTATACACATGTGAGTACAAAGAGTCTTCGCAATGTAAAGAACCCAATCGATGGCTTCGAAATATAACAACACCTTCATATACCATTACCTACCCATCTTAGATGCAAAATGGGAATAAAGGTGGTACCATAAACTAGTAGGGGGCATTGAAAAAAACATCTGCTTTTGCAAAAAAAAAATGATTTAT
>JAOZTN010000019.1:0-3201 GCA_029942245.1 Bacteroidales bacterium
GGGGATCTTGAACATGCCATTCGAGCAAGGTGCTCAGGCGGCCATGTTCAGGGGCAGGAGAAGTATTTATCTGGTCCACAGCTGTGAGGTCGAGCTCACCACTCGTTCCTTCGTATCGCACATCCATATACAGGATTATACGGGCAACATCCCCTTTCACTGCATCACGGGGTTCCCAGGTATACTGGGTGTAATAGCATTGCGTTGCCTCTGAATGCTGTTGTCCACCTTCGTCGAAGTCCTTATTGCCCCTGTCGGAATTCACTGACGCATCCGTTGGCCTGATCATATGGGCATCGGTGCCGCAGGGAGGGTTGTTGCCAAAATCGCCATGCGACTTGGCCCATGTATGCTCGCGGTTCCAGTCGTTGGCCCCACCACCAAAAGTGCTCTTTGCCTGTGAACGTCCGGTATACAGCAGTATGACGTTATTGGAATTTTGTGGATCTTCATCTGATTCCGGCAGGATAAAATCACGCAGGTCGTTGTATGTAGGCTCGTCGTGATTATCGATGATCCCATGCAGTACCGACTTCAGTTGAGTACCATAGAGGCCCTCGGTACCATTATAATATCCCGGTGGGATCTGTGCCGAAAGGTTCATGGACCATAAGAGGCCCGCAATGAGAAAGATGATTTGTTTTTGCATTTTCATTTTCATTTTTAAATCACATCATACAGATGCAAAGCTGTAAATACACCAAGAAGGATCACAAGGATACCGGCAACGACGCCGCTGATCCTGACAAGCATGATCTTTCCACTCTTTTTTCCATAATATGCCCCCGCAATGGTAAACAGGCCAACAACTGTTGCAAGAATGGCAATTGCTTCCTGCGAAACCTCCCTTAGCAGGCCGATACCCAGGCCTATCATGAAAGCGTTCAGTGAGGAGGCAAAAGACACGGCTATCAGTTCACCATATTTCGACAGGTCATATGATTTCTGTTCAGGGCGTATCCGTATGGATGAATAGATCAGTTTCACACCGGTTAGCAGAATAATGGCCTCGGCAAATGGGATAGCCATCCAGCCCATGGAGTTGGCAAAAGAGCCTCCCGACCAGCTTCCGAGAAACAACATCCCTGCCTGGAAAAGCATAAATGCCAGGGCCACCATCACCACCTCAGAAATGCATAGACACTTATATACGCCTGCCCAGAAAGCTGTGTTAAAGGCCACCAGGCTAACAGGAAGTGTAAGCAATATAATATAGAGGTAGTCGATCATGGTTTTTCTACAGGAGGTTTAATATTTTTTCCAGCCATCTGGCATCTATTTCATCGAATGAGGCCAGTTCAGAGCTATCAACATCTAGCACCCCATATACGCTGCCATCAGCAGCCTTCAAAGGTACAACGATCTCAGAATTTGAACGGGAATCGCAGGCAATATGCCCCGGGAATTGATGCACATCAGGAACCACGATGGTCTCCCCCTTATTTACACCTGCCCAGCATACCCCTTTATCCTTTTCCAGCAATATGCATGCTACCGGTCCCTGGTAGGGTCCTACGATCAGCTCGCCATCTTCCAGCAGGTAAAAACCAGTCCAGAAGAAGTAATCCATCTTATGGTGCAATACCGCCACTATGGTAGCCATCCCGGCAATGCTGAAGTCTTTCCCCTCGAGCAGGCCTTTGATCTGCTCATACAGGCGTCCGTATCTTTTATCCTTCTTAATTTGTTCCATCATTCTGCCTTCTTTTCTTTAAGTTTCAACAGTGGTGTGAATAATAATAATGCTGTGCTCACAATCACTATACTCCACCCAACTCCAAACAGATCGGCAAAGATACCAAATAGCAGTGCAAGTACGGCAGCGATCAGTGATTTTAGCTGTGAATCGACCGAAAGCACAGATGCCAGCACCTTCTTATCGATGCTGCTGCCCAGGTATGCCACCCCAACAGGCTTTCTGACATTTTCTATCATATATACCGCAATGAAGAAAAGCACCGACAGGATCCAGAGGTTATAGTTGAAGAACAAGCCGCTGGCCACCCCCAGGATGAGGCCTGCCATTATGGTAATATTCAGCGGTGCAGCCAGAGACGAAAAACGTTCTGAAAAACGGCCGGATGCTCTTGAGGCAAAAGAAGAAAGCAAATACACGATAAAAAATACCAACCCAACCGTCACGGAAATCTTTTGATCCGGCTCCAGCCCAGGCAGCAATGGAATAGCAAGAGCCCAGGCAGCTACTATGGGCTGGAGGTAATCCTTAACTGCTTTATAATACCCGCTGTATACTGACAGGCTTCCCAGTATCCTGAGCACCTTCTTCGACCTCAGTGCAGTGACGAGAGCCTTGAAGGTCATCGTGAGCCGGCCTTTGATTTCTTTCCATTCAGGTTTCCTGAGCTCCCCGTCGAGAAAGCTGGGGTAGGTCAGTACAAGGATGAGGTTCATCACGTATGGAATAATTGAAAACAGAAAGATATACTCGTAGCTGCCCGTGATAAATACAATAGCAGCTCCACTCAGCGCCGACAGGGCAGAGCCTATCTGTGACCATGATCGGGTATGCCCATAATAATGCACCTTCTGCCCTTCCCATCCCTTCACCGACAAATAATGGAAAATCATGGCCTTATGATTTCCGCTGCGAAAGGCCTCCCCAAGTGAAAACAGTATCATGGCGATCATAAACTCTCCATAGGACTCCGACAAATAGAAGGCTATGAATGAGATAATATAAAAAATAAAGGCCAGGATCATGGTACGGCGGCGGCCGAAAGCATCTGCCATTAAGCCGGATGGTATCTCAAATATATTTACCGTGATCTCCCTGATCGCATACAGGCTCCCGATAGCCAGAAAGCTCATCCCCTTTTCAAGGAAAAACAGGATCAGGAAGGCTTCAAAGAACCTGAGGTTTTTTAATAACCCGTACAGGCAGAAGCGGTAGTACTGAATATCTTTTATAAATGCTTGTGGCACTTTGTAAAGATACAAATACCCAAACCCCAAGTCTCCAAATTCGAAACAAATCCCAAATTCAAATGATCAAATGTTTCAAATCATTAATTCACTAAGTCCCCCTCGCCTCTAGGAGAGGGGGATATAGGGGGTGAGGTAAATTGAACAGGAAAACTGCTAAAAACATAAAAATAGCCCGGGCGCAGGATGACAAGGGACACAAAGCGGCCCGTAGACAGACCTTGACCGGGGATGTCTTTTTTTAGTATCCCTCATTTC